>VGFB01000516.1 GCA_016869015.1 Armatimonadota bacterium | reverse complement strand
TCGCTACGATCCCCTCGGCGGCCAGCCGC
The DNA here is from genome assembly GCA_016869015.1 of Armatimonadota bacterium. Lineage (GTDB taxonomy): Bacteria > Armatimonadota > Zipacnadia > Zipacnadales > VGFC01 > VGFC01. Next base: position 4,305 of record VGFB01000516.1, on the reverse strand, counting down.
GCGCCCGCCGCCGCTCGCTGGTCCTCGCCACCGACCAGCAACAGCAGCTTCGGTAGCGGCTCAGCGCCGTGCTTCGCCAGCTCGCGCGCGCTCTCGAGGCGCACGGTCGCGTCACCATCGGCCAGTCGCGTGATGAGGGTCTCCACGTCGACCGGCTGGGCCAGAGCGCCCGCGGCCACGAGCGCGATCAGCAGCATGCACAGAGCAATCCTAGGTGTCATACGGGTCTCCTCTACAGGCGCCAGGGCGCCCGGTACGGGTGGCCGAGCCAGCGGTTGGCGTCCGGGTCATCGATGAACTGCTCCACGGCCGGGTCCCAGTGCAGCTTGCGGCCGGTGCGCATCGAGATGTTCCCGAGGTGACAGACGGTCACCGACCGATGTCCGATCTCCACGTCACAGATGGGGCGCTCACGCGTCCGGATGCAGTTCAGCCAGTCCTCGTGGTGGTGGGGGCTGAAGTACAGCCGCTCGTCGGCGACGCCGAACACGCCGTCACGCAGCTCCTTCGGCTCGGTCTCGATGTCCCCGCGTGTCACCCACACCCAGCCGTCCTCGCCCTCGAAGGTCACGCCGAAGCGTCCCTCGCTCGAGCAGATCACCTTCTGCCCGCCGGCGTACTCGTAGGTGATCTCGAAAGCCGTGGCCACGTCGTAGCAGCCCTCGGTGGGGAACACCCCTTGGCCCTCTATCCACTCGGGCCCGGTGTGATCCATGCCGAGGCCCCACTGGGCGATGTCGTTGTGATGAGCGCCCCAGTCGGTCATCTTCCCGCCGGAGTAGTCGAAGAACCAGCGGAAGCCGTAGGGGTGGCGCAGCCGGTTGTACGGCACCCAGGGCGCGGGCCCGAGCCACAGGTCCCAATCGAGCTCAGGCGGGGGAGGCTCATCCGGGGCATAGTCGCCGCCCGGCGCCCCGCCGATGACGACGCGGACCGTGTGGACCTTGCCGATGCGGCCGTTGCGGACGAGCTCGCAGGCCAGGCGGAACTCCCAGCTCGACCGTTGCATGCTTCCCGTCTGCAGGACTCGCTCAGTACGCCGGACGGTGTTCGCGAGGTGTCGCCCTTCGCTGATTGTCAGAGTGAGCGGCTTCTCGCAGAACACGTCTTTCCCCGCCTCACACGCGTGCGCGGACTGCAGAGCATGCCAGTGGTCGGGGGTGGAGATGATCACCGCGTCGATGTCGCTGCGGTCCAGCAGCTCACGGTAGTCGTTGTAGCCTGCGCACCCGTCTCCGGCCCGGTCGGCCGCGCTCTCGCGGCGCTCGGCGTCCACGTCGCACACCGCCAGCACCTCCACCGCGCGGTTGCCAAGGGCCCACCCCAGGTGTCCGTTGCCCATGCCGCCCACGCCGATGAGTCCGACGCCGAGCCGGTCGTTGGCCCCCCAGGCCCGGCTCCCCACGAAGTAGGGGAGGCCGATGGCAGCCATGCCCCCGGCCGTGGTCTTCAGGAAGTCCCTTCGGCTCTGCTGACTGTCCATTACTCACCTCAAGTGAACGAGCTGCGGGTCAGGACGCGTGACAACAGCGCGGCTCGAACGAGCCGCAGATACGACGGCAACACCGGCCGGTTCGCCGTGCAACCGCAACCGGCCTCCTCACCGGGCGAAGGAGGGGTTCGGGGCCGGGACGCTCAAGGTACCGGGGTGTACTCGGGCCTGGGTCAGGCGTCGTCCTCCGTCGATGGCTCATCCCCCTCCCGGAAAGGAGCGCGCCATGGTCCGACCTCAGCTCGCCGTGGGAGTCCTGTGCTGGGCCGCGTCGGTCGTCCCGGTCGTCGCGGCCGAGCGCCACGTCTCTCCGCGGGGGGACGATGCAAACCCGGGGACGGAGGCCGCGCCCTTCCGGACGTTGGGCAAGGCGTGTGAGCTCGCGGGACCGGGAGATACCGTGTACGTGGGGGCGGGCAAGTACCGCGAGACGCTGCGGCCGGCGCGGTCGGGCGAAGCGGGGAGGCCGATCCGCTTCCAGCCAAAGGCGGGCGAACGAGTCGTGTTGGCGGGGACGGAGTTGGTGACCGGCCCGTGGGAAGTGCACCAGGGGCGCGTCTACCGCCTGCAGACGGCGTTGCGCTTCACCCAGCTGTTCGTGGACGGCCGGATGATGCCCGAGGCCCGCTGGCCAAACACCCCGCCGGGCGATCTCATGGCCTACAACCGCGCGGCGGCGGGCGAGGGCACCGGCTACGAGGTGCTCGCAGACCCCAACCTCCCGCCGGGCGACTGGACGGGCGGCGTGGTGCTGATCTGGCCGGGGCAGCGCTGGGTCAGCGGGACCCGCCGCATCACCGAGTACCGGCCGGGGGAGTCGCTACGCTTCGACCGGACCTTCGAGGCCGAGAAGAAAGACCAGTACCACGCCAGCGACCCCTATCAGCCGCGCGCGGGGAACCCGTACGTGCTGATGGGCAGCCTTGCCGGGCTGGACAGCCCGGGCGAGTGGCACCTCGACGAAGCGACCGGCACGCTCTATCTGTGGACCGAGGCGGGCGATTCCCCTGCCTCGCACGAGGTGGAGGTGAAGCAGCGGGACTACGCGTGCGACCTGAGCAAGCTCTCGTTCGTGGAGATCCGGGGCCTCGAGATCGGGGGGGCCGGCGTGAGCATGGCGGACGCGCAGGGGTGCTTGCTCGAGGACTGTCGGTTACGGTACGTGCAGCACGTGCGCGATTGGGGCGCCGGGCAACCGCCGCCGCCGCGCAACATCATCACCGGCCAGGACAACGAGTGGCGGCGGTGCCTCATCGACGGGGCGGCCACCACCGGGCTGCAGATCGGCGGCGAAGGGAACCGCCTGACGAACTCGATCATCCACGATGTGAACTACACCGGATCATGGCTCGGGGGCCTGGACCTCGGCCGCTCGACGGGCGCGGTGGTCTCGCGCTGCTCGGTCTTCCGCACCGGCCGGGACAGCATTCAACACCACGGCAGCAAGCGCATCCGCCTCGAGTACTGCGACGTGTACCACACGAACATGCTGAACAACGACTCGGGAGCGATGTACTGCTGGGGCACGGACGGCGAGGGCGGCGTGATCGCCTACAACTGGGTCCACGACAACCTGGGCGACAGCACGGTCGGCATCTACCTCGACAACTTCAGCAAGAACTTCATCGTCCACCACAACGTGGTCTGGAACTGCACGGGCAGCGGAATCCGCCTGAACAGCGACGCGCTCAACCACCTCGTCTGCAACAACACGATCCAGCAGGTCCGGGAGCCCTTCGGCACCTACTGCTACGCGAACTACACCCCCACGATGCTGGGCACGCGGATCGTGAACAACCTCGTGAACGAGGCGCTGCACCCCGGCAGTGCTGCCCAGTTCGTGCAGGGCGACCTTGGACCCGAGCTGCATCACAACGGGCCCGGGGCCGTGGACCGGGACGGCTACCCGACCGCGGGCTCGGCGGCAGTTGATGCGGGCGTCGTGGTCGAGGGCCTGACCGAGGGGTTCCTGGGCGAGGCGCCGGACCTGGGAGCGTACGAACATGGCGGCGAGCGCTGGGTCGCCGGAGCGGACTGGAAGGACCCGGATGCGCCCCCGGCCCCGCCGCACGACCTGGCGTATGCCCCGCGAGGCCCGATCAGCGAAGAGACGATGGTCGCGGAGGGGCTCGCGGTGTGGCTGGATGCCGCCGACGCGGCGACGCTGGAGGTGGGGCCCGGCGGAGCCGTGACGGCCTGGCGCGACAAGTCGCCCGGCCGGCATGTTGCGCGACCGGGGAACGCGACGGGATCGGTGAAGCGGGTGGAGGCCGCCCTGAACGGGAAGCCCGTCGTGCGCGGCGATGGGACGGGCAACCTGCGGATCGGCGACCTGCAGAGCGAGCCGGCAGCGCTGACGGTCTTCGTTGTCTCCCAGGCGCTCGAGGCCGCCGGGCCGCCATGGCAGCGCGTGATCGCCGGCTTCACCGGCGAGGGGAAGGAGTGGGAGCTGCCCAGCTGGATGGTCCTGCGGCCCGAGGGGGAGAAGCCGGCAAGCTACCCGGCGCGGCTGTACACGGTGCAGCAACGCAGCGGCGCTTCGCTGGGGCGGATCACGGTGCTCGGGGCCTCGGCGTCCGACGGCCAGTGTCTGGCAGGGGATGTGGCCGAAGTCCTGGTGTTCACTCGCACGCTCAGGTTCGACGAGCTCGAGGCGGTGGAGCGGTACCTGAAGGGCAAGTGGGGGATCGCGGACTGAGGCGCTCACCTTTCCGGAGGTCGTCCATGGCGACCGTTGCGATCATCGTCGGTCTACTCGCCGGCTTCGCGGGCGCTCAGGGCCCGCGCAACCTCGTGCGCAACTCGGACTTCGA
>VGFB01000515.1 GCA_016869015.1 Armatimonadota bacterium | reverse complement strand
CGTGTCCGGAACGTTGACCTCGAAGTGGACGGCGTTGGGCGCCGTGATACGGATGGCGGTCACTTCTGCCTGAGCGTAGATGTAGCGGTTGACCTTCTCGAAGGCGTCGAACCACTGCTCGCCACAGCCGTCGGCGTCCTCGATGAACGTGACCTTGGCGTCAATCGGCGCAGCGAGGGCCTCCTTCTGCCCCGCCTTCGTCTCCAGGGCGCGCACCTCGTCGGCCTTGGCCTTCCAGTCGTCCCACTCCTTGGTTACCCGCGCCAACTCGGCCTTCTTCATCATGAGCATGCCGAAGCAGCCGAGCACGGTCAGCAGCAGGACCACGACCATGAGCGCCAGCATCGACTTGGCCGCGCGGGCTGCCGCAAAGTGACTGGGGAGCAGGTCGATCTTGAGCAAACTGCACCTCCACTGCGTTCACGTCTAGTCGCTGCGGTCGGCGGAGCGCCTAGCCGGAGACCATGTCGCGCATGGCCAGCCCGGCCGCAATGACGCACATCGGACCGATGTCGCGCAGATACTCGGCCGACACGGAATCGGGCACGATCAGCCCGGCGAAGGGGTTCGCGACCTCGGTGGGGATGGCGAGATCGGCGACCACGAAATCCGCGAGGCCCGGGATCAGCGCACTGCCGCCGGCCAGGATCAGCCGGTCGATCGCCTCGTTGCGGTGTTGGCGGCGGTAGAAGTCCAGAGACCGTCGCAGCTCGGTAGTCAGCTCCCCGAGGATCGGGGCGATCGCGTCGTAGATCTGCTGGGCCGCGGCGTCCGCGGGCGCGTGGGCGACCTCGGAAGCGGTGGAGACGAGGCTGACCCCCGAGGGCGGCGGCGGGACCTGGGCGTCATCGAGCTCGAGGTGCGTGACTCGTTCGCCGGTCGGTTCCAGGTCACCGTGCGAGTCCACATCGCCCGTGCTCGACAGCTCGAACACCGGCGCGTCGGTGTCATCCTCGGTGCCGCCGGCACTGTAACCAGGCGCCGGCGTTCCCAGGTCCAGGCTGCCGGTGTCGGGTCCGGCCGCGACCGGGCTGGGCTGCACGTAGCCGCCGCCCACCTGGCTGTCCACTCGGCCGTGCTGGCGCTTGATGCGCTCGGCTTCGTCGTTGTCCACGACGAACGCCTGGCTGATGGCGCGTGTGAGGCTCTCGCCGGCGGTCGGGATGGAGCGCACGAAGCTCAACAGCCCGCGGCGGATGATGGTGATGTCGCTGAGGTTGGTGCCCACGTTGACGACCGCGACCGTCTGGTCGCTGAGCTGCTCACCGTAGACCTCCACCAACGATCGGGAGACCGACAGGGGCTCGATGTCGATACCGACCGGCTGCAAGCCCGCGGCGTGGACGGCCTCGACGTGAGCGTTGACCAGGTCCTCATGCGCCGCCGCCAGCAGCACCTCCATGTTGGGGGCGTCCGCCGGAGTGTCGGGGCGCTCGATCACGCAGTAGTCGTAGATGATCTGGTCCGGGGGGAAGGTCGTCTGCCGCTCGAGCTCCCACTGGATCGCCTCCTTCAGGTCCGAGGCGCTCATCTGCGGCATCTCGCTGATGCGCACTACCAGCGACGACTGGCCGCCCACGGAGATGATGCACTTCTTGGTGCCGAAGGCGCCCAGGTGCTCCTTGATCGCCCCGCCCACGGCCTGGGGCTCGACCACGACGCCGCCTTGTACAGTGTGGGGGGGCGTCTTGAAGACCACCGGGCCCCCGACCAACTCAACGCCATTGCGGCCGAGCTTGAGCTCGACCACCTTCGTCGCGTCGGCGCCGATGTCGACGCCCAAGACGTGCGTGAATCGTCGCGCCATGCGGCGACCTCCATCGGGGCGAAAGCAGACGCCCAACGGCAGGAGCCGTTCGGTCGATTCTATGCCATTGCCCCTGGACTGTCAAGCCGAAGTTGGGCGGCGCCGGTGGGCTCGACAGGCCTGGATCCGTTCTGAAATGCACGTTTCCGACCTACCTCGACGGCAGCGAGAGCACCGGCGTCGAGGTGCCGTACTCGGGAACGACCGTCGCGTAGTACACATCCCGCGACTGGTACAGCTGGCCCGTTCCCGTTCCGGAGTCGTAGTAGTAGTGGCCGCGCGGCGAAGTCCAGAACAACCAGTAGCGGGCCAGGTACTGGGTCGCCGCCGCGTTGTTGGCGTCTGTGGCCGTGAACGCGTACCATTCGCGCTTGGCCAGCAGGGGGCCCTCGGCATACACGGTGTCGACGTTCACCCGCCGCTCCTGGCCCCAACCCGGGGCGATGTGGTACTCCACGAACCCCGAGCCGGCCGAGGCGGAATCGTACTCGACCCGGATCCGATCGCCCGGGTTGACGGTTCCCCAGGGCAGCCCGATGATGCCGGCCGCCGTGTCGGTGCCGATGGGCGCGACCGCTGCGCCCAGCGTGACATCCGTCACACTCGTTAGGGTCTGGATCGGGGGATGGGCCACCTGGACCGCGTTGCAGTACGTCCGGTACATGAAGGAGGTCCGCCCGAAATGCGGGGGCTCCGAGGCGCCATGCGATCGGCGCCAGAAGACCACGGTGTGCCCCAGCGACACGCGCTCGGCGGGCGTGGCCATTGGCGAGGCGAGGTTGGGGTCGCCGTAGTCGAAGAAGGCCGAAGGGGAATCGTCGTTCGCGTCGTTGCGGCAGACACGGCCGATGAACGGCGTGTAGTTCGCCCAGAGCTGCGCATCAACGACGCCCCCGAAGCTGCCGCTGTTGAAGAACGTGGAGGGATCGGCCGGGTCGGTCGGGTTGAACAGCGGCACCGAGAAGCGCACGAGGCCGGCGGCCGGATCGACCGACAGCTCGAGGTCACGACCCGTCCGGGGTTCCACCGGCGTGTAGGAAGCGGCGAAGCTCGAGCCGGCGATGCGCCACAACGTCAGTCCGCTCAGTCGGTAGACGCCCTCCGCCCGGTCGTACCGGTGGGGCAGTCGGTCGGTGGGCGCCGTCTCCTGGGCCCACGTGACCCGGTAGACGTCACGGGCGCCGCCCGCGGACACCAGATGGATGAAGAACTGCGGGTCGAGCGTCGGCGAGACGGCCCGCATGAAGTCGGCGTCGCCGGGCTCGTTGGGCCGCCGCCGCGTGGTGATCCAGTCTAGATGTTGCGAGCCGAAGGTCTGGCGCGGCCCGTCCGCGCGCAGCTCCTCGCCGCCCGTAGCGCCGCTGACCGCAAACAGGGTGGCCTTCCCGTAGTTCGCGTCGGGGTTGGCCAGGTCGGACACGCGGAAGCGGGCGTAGCAGATGTCCGAGTTGCCCTCCTGCGGGACGAACCCGGTGAAGAACACACGCAGCATCCACTCCCCCGTCAAGGGGTCGGCCTCCATGATCGGAGCCGGGTCCTTGGCGTAGGTGAACGGGCTCTTCGGGGGCTTGCGGATGTACGTCGCCCCATAGGGCACCCAGTCGCGCTTCGCGGAGGGGGCGACACCGTTGCTGAGCGGCAGGATCTCGTCGGCCACGGTGTTGGGGTCCTGCGGGTTGTAGCCGGACGTCTGGGGAGTCTGGCCGGCCTGCAGCACACCGTAGCAGTAGTGGATCTCTTCCCGGCCCCGCTTGCCCGAGTTCCAGAAGGACCAGTGGTTGTTCGGCGCCGTCGCGTTGACGTTGACGAAACCGCGGATCCAGCTCTTGTCCAGGCTGGAGTCGAAAACGTAGTTGGCCGTGCCCGCCGTGTTGAAGCTCAGCGACATGTCCGCCGGCGCGGAGGCCGACCAGAGCGTGGAGGCGACGCCGACATTGGTGGGCGTGAGCTTGTGCCACAGCAGCCACCGGGTGGTGTTCCCGGGATTGAGGTAGACTTCCGGGCTGCCGTTCACCGTACCGACCAACCCGTCCGCCGTGATGGGATTGACCCACGGGTTGCCGCCGCCGTCGTCGTTCCAGATGTAGTCGCGGGCCAGACCGGGCCCCGCGGCGACGGTGGTGGAGGCCTCATACAGGTTCACCGCGTTGTTGGGCGTCGCGGCCGGTCGATCGGACTCCCAGATGACGTTCAGACGGTCGTGGAGGCCGTTAGTGTCGACGTCCGTGAAGAGCGGCGCCGGTGACGCGTCCGAGGCATTCGCGTCGTTGCTGGGCATGCGCGACTCGGCGACCCGCAGCCTCAGGTTCAGCGGGATGACGGGCTCGAGCGGGTAGTCCTCCGTGGCGTCGAAGGGTGTAGCGAGCGAGTTCGTCGCCGCGAGGCCCGCGCTCCGGTCCAGGAAGCTCAGCGCGCCGTTGGCATCCGTATCGACGAACGCCAGCGCGCTGCCCGAGTAGTTGCCGCTTCCCTCGCCGATGGGGAGCGGCAGAGCCAGCACCGTTCCGCCGCGCATCAGCGCGTCGCCCGCGTTGCCGC
>VGFB01000514.1 GCA_016869015.1 Armatimonadota bacterium | reverse complement strand
GATGGTCGTGATCGGAGGTCTGATCCTCTCCACGGTGCTCTCGCTCCTGATCGTGCCCTCCTTCTACGTGATCACCGACACGATCCAGACGCGCTACTACGCCCTCGGGCGCAAGCTTCTCGGCAGGTTCAGCCGCTCCGGCGACGGGGGAGACGAGTGAAACAGGTCATCGCCATCTTCGATTCCGGCGTCCTGCCTGATGTGATGCAGGTGCTGGAGCAGCTCGAGATCGCGCGTTGGACGCGCCTGTCGGGCGCCAGCGGCGCCGGCGAGCGGAACGTGCGCGAGGGCAACGCCATCTGGCCCGGCCTCAACGAGGTGCTCCTCATCGTGCTGCCCCCGGAGCGCGTCCAGCCCCTGATCGACGCCTGCCACGCGATGCGGGACTCGTTCCCCCTCAGACCCGGCATGAGGTTCATCGTGTCGGACTGCGAGATCCACTGACCTCGCCTCGACGACAGGCGACGGGGGGGACAGGCGACCTCGCCTGCCCGGACCAGAGCGAGGTCCAGCCGCCAAATCCCCTCGCCTCGGAGGCTTCTCCTGCCGTGCCTGACGTTACTGTAAGAGAGACTTCCGGGGGTTGCCCCGGTTTGCGTGATCTGCCATGGGAGGGAGTTCCCGCATGGGACGCCGCCGGTGCCATCTTGCCATCTTACTCTCCGCTGCCGGAGCGGCGGCGGTGTTCGCCGGCTGCCGCCCCTCCGAGGAGCTCGACCCGCATTTGCGCCCCAAGTTCAAGGAAGCCGATGTCAAGGGCGTCGTGGGCGACCCCTGTGAGGAGATCGTCAAGGCCTTCGTCGAGCTCGGCGTCTTTGACTCTCAGGCCACGTACTTCGACCCGGACGGCGTCGTGGACCGGGGCACCTTCGTCACCTGGCTCGTGCGGGCCTGGAACATCTACCACCGTGACCACCCCAAGAAGTGGATCCGCCTCGCCCAGGTGACGGCCCAGTCGACGTGGACCTACAATGACGTCATGCCTCACACGCCCCTGTACCCTTATCTCCAGGGCATGATCGACGCGGGCGTCCTCGTCGCCTTCGAGAAGGGCGAGTGGGACTACTCCCACACCCTCAAGCGGGAGCAGTTGATCCTCCTGCGGAACGCCGTCGTCACAAGGCCCGACCGGGACGCCGTGTTCGCCCCGGAGGAGGAGCGCGATGACTTCCGCGTCGCCCTGCGTGCTTTCCTCGCCGATGCCGACTCCGTCTCCGAGCCGTACCTGCCGGCCGTTGCCTACGACTGCACCCGAGGCGAGAGCATCGCCCTCGCCTTCCCGGATGTGGATCTCGAGGCGCGCGAAAGCAAGCCGACGCTTGGCCCTGCCCGTCAGGTGAAGAACCGCGAGGCCGTTTTCGCGCTGTCAAAGCTGGGCGACCGAACCTACAAGCACGCGAGCGTGTCCGGCCTCGGCCCCTGGGAACCCCTCCCCGAAGACGAGCAGAAGGCCCTCGACGAAGCCGACCAGGCGGCGCGGAAGGCGGTCGCCGGCGGCCACGAGCACTGACCGCCATCCGTCGCTGCGTCTCACCGGTGCGACCGCGCCCTGCGGGGCGCGGTCGCGGTGCTTCCGGCCGTTGTCGCGACCACTCGGCCGGTGGTATACTCTCGCCAAGCGGCTTGCACCCACGATGATGCGCACCTACCACATTGAGACGTTCGGCTGCCAGATGAACGAGCACGATTCCGAGGGAATCGCGGGTGTGCTCGCGGGGCTTGGCCTTTTCCCCTCGGCCTCGGCACAGGACGCCGACGTGATCGTCCTGAACACGTGCTCCGTGCGGGAGAAGCCGCACCGCAAGGTCTTCGCTCGGCTGGCGGACTACCGGGCCCTCAAGGCCGAACGTCCCGGCCGGCTGATCGTGGTTGCCGGATGCATGGCCCAGCTGATCCCCGAGGGGATTCGCGAGGCCGCGCCCCATGTCGACCTGCTGGTGGGGCCGCGCAGCTACCCCGAGCTGGAGACGGCGCTCCGCCGGAAGCTGGAGGGCGACCTGCAGCTCGCGACGCTGCTGGGCCGCTGCGAACCCGACCTCCAGCCCCTGCCCTACCAGCGGCAGGACGCTGTCCGCGCGTGGGTCGACATCATGTATGGGTGCGACAATCACTGCGCCTACTGCGTTGTGCCCCTGGCGCGCGGCCCCGAGGTCAGCCGACGGTCGGAAGCCATCGAGCAGGAGGTCGTCGACCTCGCGACCGCCGGAGTTGTCGAGGTCACGCTGCTGGGCCAGAACGTCAACTCCTACGGGCGCGGGCTCACGCCGCCGATGGGTTTCCCGGACCTTCTCGCCCGCCTCGACGGGGTCGCCGGCCTGCGCCGCATCCGCTTCACGACCTCTCACCCGAAGGACCTCTCCGCGCGCCTGATCGAGGCGATGGCGCGGCTGTCCACGGTCTGCGAGCACCTGCACCTCCCGGTCCAGGCCGGATCGGACCGCGTGCTGGAGCGGATGGGCCGCGGGCACACCGCCGGGGAGTACCTCGCCCGGCTACAGCGCGCCCGCGACGCCGTCCCCGGCCTGGCGATCACGACGGATGTGATGGTGGGCTTCCCCGGGGAGACCCGGCGGGACTTCGACGAGACCCTGGCGCTCTTCCGCGCGGCGCGGTTTGACCAGGCCTTCATGTTCCGCTACAGCGATCGGCCCGGCACGCGCGCAACCGCCATGGCCGACAGGGTCTCCGAGGACGAGAAGCAGGAGCGTTTCGTCGAGTTGGCCCAGTTGCAGAACCGGATCGCCCGCGAGATCAATGACGAGCGCGTCGGCGAGGTGTTCGAGGTGTTGGTCGAGGGACCGGACGCCAAGGACCCGAAGAAGGCGCGCGGGCGCACCAGGCAGAACAAGCTCATGATCTTCCCCGCAGAAGGCGCCCCGGCCGATCAGTTCGTGCACGTTCGGGCGCAGGAGGCGCGGTTGTGGGGTTGGCTGGGGGAACGGCAGAGCAGCCAAGACGCGAAGCTCCGAGGAGAGGCCAAGGACCGCTAGACATGATGACCTCCCGCCAACGCATTCTCACCGCGATGCGCCATCAGGCGCCGGACCGGGTGCCGGTAAGTCCGTTCGGCCTGGGTCATCTCGGGTACGGAACGGACGCGGCGAACCGCCTCATCGCGCTCACCGATCCCTTCATCGACGGCCCGGTGACCGGCGGAGACCCGATCCTGGGCACCGCAGCCCAGGTCACGCGCGAACAGGACGGCGACACGACGATCACGACGTACCACACGCCGGCCGGCGATCTCACCATGCGCTGGCGGCGCACATCGGTCACGGGGGCGACGGTCGAGTTCCCGCTGAAGACGGCCGAGGACATCGAGAGGATCCTCTCGATCCCCTACGAGGCGCCGGAGCCGCACGTCGAGCCCTTCCTGCAGCGTCGCGGCGAGATCGGCGAGGACGCGATGGTGCTGGCGGGCCTGGGGGACGCCATCTGCTTCCCCGCCACGTACTTCTCACCCGAGGACTTCTGCCTCGTGTGGGCCGATGCCCCCGATGCGTTGGAGCACATGGTCTCCGTCGCGGCCGAGCGGATCGACCGGTGGGTCGAGAAGGCGAGCGCGGCGGGCGTGGACGGCTGGCGGATCGTCGGCGGGGAGTATGCGAGCGTGCAACTCGGGCCCGAGGCCTTCCGGCGGCTCGTGGTGCAGTACGACCGTCCTCTCGTGGACCTCATGCGCCACCACGGGGCCGTCAGCTACTTCCACAACCACGGGCCGACGATGCGCTATCTCGACGACTTCGCCGCCATCGGCTTCGATGCCGCCGACCCCTTCGAGGCGCCCCCCTGGGGCGACTGTGACCTGCGGGTAACCTTGGAGCGCATCGGCGATCGGGTCTGCGTCGTCGGCAACCTCGATGACATGGAGATCATCGAGAAGCGTCGCCGGGAGGACGTGCTCGAGATCGCCCGCGAGCGTCTCGAGGCCGCAGGACCGCGCTCCTTCTGCCTGGGCGGCACCGCCTCGGGCACCTACACGGAGAAGGGCGCTGAGAACTTCATCGCGATGGTCGAAGTCGCCGAGGACTACGCGCGTTCCGGGGGAGTTGCATGAAGCTCCTGAGCCTTGCCGGTCTCGTGCTGTGGGGCGCCTCGGCCCACGCGGCCGAGGACCATGCCCAGCTGACGACTTACGCCGTCGGCTCTCTGGGCAGCGCGGTGATGCACTTCCGCACGGATGTCGCGTGTCAGGGCGGCTACCTGTGGCGCTATAGGGCGGACATGACGGAGCGCGAGGGCGAGGGGAAGGCCACGGAGACGCAGGTCTGGGTCCAACCCCCCGGCACGCCCTCGGTGGGCCTGGCGATGCTGGAGGCGTACCGGCTCACCGGCTTGGGGTCATGC
>VGFB01000513.1 GCA_016869015.1 Armatimonadota bacterium | reverse complement strand
ACGCCCTCATCCGCTGGCCTGGTTGGTGGTGGCCCCGGTGTGGCGGCCGTTGCCGTCCGCCGTCGCCGTCACGGTCCCCGGTCCCCGCCGTCGCCGTTCTCCCCTCTCCCTTCAGGAGAGGGGCCGGGGGTGAGGCCTCCACCGCACCGTCGCCCCGCCGTCAGTGCCCCGTATCGTTCGCCTCGGGCGCCGAGGTGAGGTCCTGGAGGTACAGCTCGGCCCGCCGGACGGCCTCCTCGAACCAGGCGCCGGTCGGATCGACGACGCTGAACCACCAGCCGGTCGGCCGCCGGTCGCCGATCTCCATGTGCCGGACGAGCAGCGCCCGCTGCGCAAGCTCGAGTCGCGAGAGTTCAGCCTGCCGGCCGATGCCTGAGATCCGTTCCCGGGCAGCTCGCGTTGGGGCCTTCCGTGCCAGCTCTGCGATCTCCTGCCGCAGCTCTGCGCGCCGCGCCTCGCGGCAGCGGATCTCATCGGTCATCACGCCGATCAGCTGTCTGAGGGCCTGGCGCGGTCCGGGGTCGCCGGTCTCCTGCTCCCGCGCGCGCAGCTCGCCGCTGCGCGCCTCGAGCTCCGCTCGGCGTCGGCGGGCCCGCCGCTCGGCGGATCGAATCTCGCGCAGCTTGCGGACGCGCTCCCGAACCCCGGCCCCGGTGGCCCGCAGCAAGTGGCGCGCCTCCTCGAGCTCCTCGGCCACCGGACGCCATCGCTCGCCATTCTCGCCGGCGAGCACCTCCAGCAGGGCGCTCGTGGAACGGGCCTCGCCCAGACGCGCCAGCAGGCTTTCCTGCTGCTCGAGGACCTGTCGCCAGCGGGCCCCGAGCTCGCTGCCCCGAAGCTCCTCCGCGCCGAAGGCCCCGGCCAGGTGCGCCGGCAGCCGGAGGCGCACGTCGGTCGCGGCGAGCGCATCGTAGGCATGGTGCCGCAGCCGCAGCACCGGGTACGTGCGGAGCGAGCCGCAGGAGCTGTTCAGGCGGCTCAGCCACAGTCGGGTGCGGGGCACGTACGCCGAGGCGCCCTCGTGCAACACCAGGATCGCCTCGCTGCAGAACATCACCGGCCCCAGCAGCGCCTTGCCGGCGATCGCCGCTTCCGACCCGACGGCGTCCTCGATCAGCGCCGCCAGGTCCTCCAACAGGCAGATGCGCTCAGGCGTCGGCAGCACCAGAGCCCCGGAGTCAAACTCCGCCCGCACCTCCCGCTCCAGGATCCGCAGCGTTCCGCGGCCGCGCCCCGGAACGATCAGGTCGAAGGGAATCGCGCCCTCGCCGAACTGGTCCAGGCCGTACATCCCCTGCCCCGCGACGGCGTCGTTGTAGGTCTCGCGCGCGCAGATCCCCACCCGATGGCACAGGAACGCCTGCACCGGCTGGAACCGCGCGCCCCGCCACGTGTCGCGGTTGAACCGCAGGTACTCGCAGGTGGAGGTGGGGTGAATGCGGTCCGATTGGTACCCCAGCAGATCGGCGTAGTGCTGCGCGATGAGTCGCTGGTACAGCTCGCTGAGCGTCGCGTCCGGCAGCGCGGCCGTCGTGTGGGACAGTCGGTCCTGCAGCCGACCCGCCTCGACCTCCGCGCGCCGCCTCTGCCCACGGTCGGACAACAGCCCCAGCGTCTCCTCCAGCCCCCACTTGAGCAGCTCCCCTAGCGCGGGGCCCACCTCGGCGACGCGCACGTCCCGCGCGATCTGCTCGGCCGCGCCCAGCCGCGCCACGCCCCGCCACCCGTAGGCCGCGGTGGCGGAGTCCAGGAACGCGTCCGCCCCTTCGGGCGCGCGGGCGGCCAGGTGCTTCAGCGGCACCCCGGCCGCCTGCAGCTCGTCCACCGTGGGCGAGCTCTCCGCGCCGAACAGCGCCGTCGTCTCCGCGACCGCCGCCCACAGGGAGCGGTGGGTCCAGTCATTGGTCGCCGACAGCACGAACCCGCCGCCGGCCCGCCCTCGGCCGTGCAGCTTGCTGAAGTAGTCTGAGTCGTGGATGCCCGCGATGAGGAGGATCTCCGGCGCGTGCTCGTCGAGCAGGCGCCGGAGCACGGCCTTGGAGGCCTCGTCCCAGAAGAGGGTCTGCCCGAAGGCCACGAGGGGCACGTCCAGGCGCCGCAGCTCCGCCGCCACCTCCGCCACGCTCTCCGGCAGCGGATGGCGCAGGACCGGTTGGTTCCGGTAGTCCCGCGTCATCGCGCAGCGGCTGCAGCGTTCGACTTCGCACAGCGTGGACATGGGTCGAGGCACCCAACAAGACCTCTCGTAGGTCGGGACTCCAGTCCCGACAGTGCTTCACAACAGCCGCGCCGCGCTACGGGCCTCCGGCTATGGCTCCGCCACGGGCCGGGATTCCTCGATCTCCCCGGCCTCCGGCGCCCCGCCGATCCGCGTCACGATCGGAAGGACGATCGGACGGCGGGCCGTGATCCCGTAGAGGTACTTGCGCACCGCGGCCTTCACCCGCGCCTTCAGCACCTCGAGGTCCCGGATCTCCTCCGCCTGCGCGTCGCGCACCGCCTGTGCCGCGCGCGCGTTCGCCTCCTCGACGAGGCCCTGCGCCTCCTTCATGTGGATGAACCCGCGCGAGTACGCCTCCACCGGCGCCAGCAGCTCGAGCGTCTCCCCGTCCACCACCACCACCGGCAGGAAGATCCCGTCCCGCGACAGGTCCCGGCGATCGCGGATGACGACCTCACCCACATCGCCGACCCCCAGCCCGTCCACGTTCACGCCCCCGGCCGGCACCGGCTCGCCCAGCTGCGCCGCGCCGGCCTGCAGCTCCACCACATCCCCCGGCGACAGCAGCAGCACCCGATCCCGCGGCACCCCCATCTCCACGGCCAGCTCGCGGTAGGCCACCATGTGCCGCAGTTCGCCGTGGGTGGGCGCGACATACCGCGGCCGGATGAGGCTCAGCATCATCTTCAGCTCCTCCCGGCTCGCGTGCCCGGAGACGTGCACCTGGTGCTCCGGGCCGTGCACCACCCGCGCGCCCTGGCTGAGGAGGCTGTTGATCGCCGAGGAGATCAGTGTCTCGTTGCCGGGGATGGGGCTGGCCGAGAGGATGACCATGTCCCCCTCCTCGATCGTCACGTGCTTGTGGCGCCCCTCGGCGATGCGGCTCAGGGCGCTCATCGGCTCGCCCTGGCTGCCGGTGGTGAGGATCGTCACGTGGTTGCGCGGCAGCTCGTCGATCACCTCGATCGGCAGCAGCAGCCCTTCGGGTATCCTCAGGTACCCCAGGGCCTGCGCCGTCTCGGCGATGCGCACCATGCTGCGCCCCTCGATGGCGATCTTCCGCGCGCACTCGTCCGAGACGTCGATCACCTGCTGCAGCCGGCTGATGTTCGACGCGAACGTGGTGACGATCACCCGCCCGGGGGCCTCGTGGATCAGCTCCCGCAGGGCGGCCGTCACCTGCCGCTCCGAGGGCGTGTGCCCGGGCCTCGTCGCGTTGGTGCAGTCGGTCGTCAGCAGCAGCACCTCGCTGGCGCCCAACGCCGAGAAGCGGTGCAGGTCGGTCAACTTGCCGTCCGCCGGGGTGTGGTCGAACTTGAAGTCGCTCGTGTGGACGATCAGCCCGGCGTCGGTGTGAACGGCCAGCGCCAGCCCGTCGGGGATGCTGTGACTCACCCGGATGAACTCCACCTCGAACGAGCCGATCCGCCGCGTCTCCGACGCCTCCACCACCGTCTGCGTCATCCCCGGCGCCGGCTCGAACTCCTCCAGCTTGCTGTTCAGCAGCCCCAGCGTCAGCCGCGTCCCGTAGAGGTCCAGCGGCATCCGCTCCAGCAGGTACGGCGCCGCGCCGATGTGGTCCTCGTGGCCGTGCGTGAGAATCAGCCCCGCGATCCGGTCGTGATGCTCATGGACGTACGTCATGTCCGGCAGGATGAGATCGACGCCGGGCAGCGTCTCATCGGGGAACATCACGCCGCAATCGATCAGCAACAGCTCGCCCCGCTGCTCCAGGACGAGCATGTTCTTGCCGATCTTCATCGTGCCGCCGAGGCTGATCAGACGTACAGGATCGCTCATGGTGAGAGGCCTCGCGTCTCGCGGCGCCGAGGTCCGACGTAGAGTCCGGGCCGTAAGACCCTGGTGCGTCCATAGGAGAATACACGAGCCGTTCCCTGGGAGCGCAGGGCGTCTCGCCTGCTGGCCAGGCTCGTGGTGGCCCCGGTGTGGCGGCCGTTGCCGTCGCCGTTCCGTGCCTGCGGGTCGCCCGACCCGCGCCGTTCGTCGTTGCCGTGCGCGCGTAGCGCGTCGGCCCGAAGGGCCGCTTAGTGCTCTGTCAGCCGTGATTCCTTGGGTCGTTCTCGCGTCCAGGAGGACAGGCATTCCTGCCTGTCCTCCCGGGAACCCA
>VGFB01000512.1 GCA_016869015.1 Armatimonadota bacterium | reverse complement strand
TATAAAGTCAATTACAATACTTGAAGAGCAGTAGACACATAATCGCAATATATGTCGCGGTACAGCAGGCGGTCCCGCGTCCTTGGCAGGCCGCCGACAGTCTGCCCTCGCGCCCCTCAATGTCTGCGTGATGCCGGGATCAGCTCACGGGGGAGGCCGACGAGTCGTGGCGGGTCAGGTGCCCGCCGCACGGGGCTCGACGTGTACCGACGGTCGGGGGAGGGCGCTCCAGCGAGGATGGCAGACGGCAAGGCCGCCACCTCCTCCGAGGCGGCGGCCTCCGTCTCCACACTGTCAGCCAAGTGCAGTGCCGGCCGCGTCCGGCAGGTGGACTCCGCGGTCTGCCAGGTCTTAGGCCACGGATGCGTACACCAGGCGACTGCCGTCGACCGCCTTCCGCGCATCGTCCGTCGAAGGGTCGGGGGCGCTGCTCGGCGAGTAGCGCGCCTCGACGGCCCACTCGCTCAACTCGGCCAGGTCGGCGTCATCGCGTCTGGTTCGCCAGTCCTCGGGCGGCAGGCGCCGGAGCGCATCAGGATCGTGGACCCAAGGGAAGTCGACCTGTAGGAACACGAGAGCCGCCTTGATGGCCTTCTCGGCCGCCTGCTGCGCCAGCCAACAGGCCCGTCGGGGAGCGAACGCAGCCTCGCGCACGGCAACCTCCGCCGCTGCCAAGTCCTCAGCGGCATAGCGCAGCCACCGTGCAGCTTCCTCTCGCGCGTCACTCCCGCTCATAGACCACCACGCCCTCCCGCAACGCGGGGCGGAGGATGGTGCCGACGAGGTCGCCTCGGGCGGCGATCTCCTCGGGGGTCGTGACGACGATGTCCTTGGCGACGGGGAGGTCGGCCAGCAGCCGTCGGATGGCTACCGCGGCCCGGCGTTGGTCATCGACCTTAGGCAGCACGACCAGCAGGTCCACGTCGCTGTCGCGCCCGGCTTCGCCGCGGGCGTGCGAGCCGAACAGTATCACCCGGATCGGGTCAAACTCCCGCACGATGCGGTCAGTCATCGTGGCGATGTGGCTCTCGGCGCTCAAGGCGGCCTCCCTGAGGCCATTCTACGCCGTTCCGCGCCCGTGCCAACCCGCCGCCGTCCGTGCGCCGCACCTGCCGCGCCCGTGCCTTACCGCCTCCGCCGCAGGGCCTCGTCGTAGAAGCCGCTGCGGTGACCGATGGCCCAGACGACGACCGTCCCTGCGCTCTCGTCGATCTCGTAGGACGCGCGGTAGTTCCCGATCCGCAGCCGCCAGGAGCCGCGCAAGGTGCCGCTGAGGGGAAGCGCCTTCTGGGGCCGGGGGTCGTGGGCGAGGAGGTTCAGCCGCTGGGTGATACGGCGCTGGATGTCGGGCGGCAGCCTGCGGAGGTCGTGGTCGGCGGCTTCCGTGAGACCGACCTCGTAGGTCACAGGCCCAGCCTCGCCTTCACCTCGGCCAGAGGGATCGTCTTCCCACCGGCTGCCATGCGCTCGTTGGTGACAGCGGCGAGTCCTTCATCGACGAGGGCCTCGAAGTCCAGAGGCCCGTCCTCCAGCCACTGGTCGAGGATCACCTTCCGGAAGCGGTACGCGCGGCCGAGGCGCGATACGGGCACGCGGCCCTCACGCGCCCAGTCCGCGAGCGTGCGCCAGTGTATCCGCAGGTAGCTCGCGGCCTCCCGCAGGGTCATCACGTCCGGGGTCGCACTCACGTTCCTTCACCTCCTACGCCGTCAAGGCGCAGTATAGCGCAGCGTTCCCTCCTGTCAACCGGGGGGGCGGAGCACGCCGCCAGAGAACGCCACAGCCGCCACCTCCTCCGAGGTGGCGGCCCGTGTCGCCTGCCGTCGCCGTTCCGGTCACCGATCCCCGGTTACCGCTCACCTTCCGTCTGGTAGTACTCCATGAGGACCTCGATGACTTCGGGGCGGCTGAACTCGACCGGGGGCATGTCGCCCTGGGCGAGCATCTCGCGGAGCCTGGTGCCGCTAATGAAGACGTGGTGCTCCTTGTCGTGAGGGCAGGTCTTGATGGAGGCCATGCCCATGCAGCGCTTGCAGTAGTACGTGTTCTCGAACTTCAGCGGCTGGAGGTGCAGTTCGCCGGGGGCGAGCTCGTCGAAGATCGTCTGGGCGTCGAAGGGGCCGTAGTAGCTCCCGACGCCGGCGTGGTCGCGGCCGACGCACAGGTGGCTGCAGCCGAAGTTCTGGCGGATGATGGCGTGTAGCAGGGCCTCGCGCGGCCCGCCGTAGCGCATCTCCATCGGGTAGACCTTCAGGACCACGCGGTCCTTCGGGTAGTAGTGCTCGAGCAGCACGTCGTAGCACTTCTGGCGCGTCTCGGCGGGAATGTCGCCCTCTTTGAGCGCGCCGACGATGGGGTGGATGAACAGCCCGTCGGCGATCTCGAGGGCGACCTTGGTGAGGTACTCGTGGGAGCGGTGGAGCGGGTTGCGCGTCTGGAAGGCGACCACCGTCTTCCAGCCGAGGTCGCTGAAGATCTTCCGCGTCTCGGGCGGGCGCGCGTACTCGTTCGGGAAGCGCTCGGGGTAGCCGCCCTCGCTGAGGACCATCACGTCTCCGGCGAGGCACGTATCGCCCTGAGCGTAGACCTTCGCGACGCCGGGGTGTTGCTCGTCAGCGGTGCGGAAGACGTTCACGGCTTCCCGCTGCCTGTCGTAGGCATAGCGGCCGGTCACGAGCATCGTGCCGACGACCTCGTCGGTCTCGGCATCCACCAGCGCGACGTGCTCGCCTTCGCCGATGCCGTCGGCCGAGCCGTTGGGCGGGGCGAGGGTGATCGGTACCGGCCACATCACTCCGTTCGCCAGGTGCATGTCCGCAACGACGCGCCGGTAGTCGGCCTCGCCCATGAAGCCGGCCAGTGGGCTGAAGGCCCCCATGCCGATCATGATCAGGTCTGACACCTCGCGCGACGACAGGGGCACCTTCGGCAGCGCCGCCGCCTCCCGCCGCCGCTCGGCCCTCTCGCCGTCCGGCACCAACCGATCGACCAACTCGCCGCCGTGCGGCGGCACCAAGCCATGCATGTCACACCCGTCCTTTCCCGATTCAGCACGACGGCCTCTCGCGCAGGGCCGGGAGCAAGCGACCGCGCTCCCTGGTCCGGCAAGAAGCCGCTCAGTCCTCCGGCTCGTTCCTACAGGGCTATTATAGGAGTTCACGGCGCTGCGTCAAGTGGAGCGGCCGCCGGGCGGGGCCGGGGGGCCTCCGCGCGCCTTTACACCGCGGCACGCAGCCTCTACAATGCGGCTCGTGCTTCACCATCGACCTCCCAAGAGGCTCGGACGCCACCCGTGACTGACGCTCGCCGCCGATGGCACGTCTTCGCTGCGGTCGCCATCGGCACATTCATGGCGACGCTGGACTCCAGCATCGTCAACGTGTCGCTGCCCACCATCAGCCGTGACTTCGGCATCGATCTCTCCATCGCCCAGTGGGTCGTGCTCGCCTACCTGATGACGGTGGCGGCGCTGTTGCTGCCGGCCGGGAGCTTCGTGGACCTGGTCGGCCGCGCGAGGTCGTTCACCGCGGGCCTCGCGCTGTTCACGCTGGGCTCGCTGGCCTGCGGCGTGGCTCCCTCGGAGGGCGCCCTCATCGCCGCGCGGGTCCTGCAGGCGATCGGCGCGGCGCTGACCATGGCGACGGGAGCCGCGCTGCTGCTGGACGTCTGGTCGCCGCAACAGCGGGGCCAGGTGATGGGGCTGATGGGGATGATCGTGTCGGTGGGCCTGATGACCGGGCCGCCCCTGGGCGGCCTGATCAGCGGAAGCCTCGGGTGGCGCTGGGTCTTCTACGTCAACCTGCCGGTAGGGGTCATCGGCGTGGCCTGGGCGGTTCTGTCCCTGCGCGGGACGCGGGAGCCCCGCGGACGGCTCGAGGCCTTCGACATTCCGGGAGCCGCGGCGCTGGGCCTCTTCATGATCGCGCTATGCCTCGGGCTCACCTTCGGTCCCAAACAGGGCTGGGGCCGGCCGATGGTTGCCGGCCTGTTGGTCGCCTCGCCCGTGCTGCTCGCCGGGTTCCTGTGGCGTCAGGCGACCGCCCGTCGCCCGATGTTGGATCTGGGCCTGTTCCGCAACGCCACCTTCTCGTCGGCGTCGGCCGCCTCGCTGCTCAGCTTCACGGGGCAGTTCCCGATCTTCCTGTTCCTGCCGTTCTACCTGCAGAACGTGGCGGGCTACAGCGAGACCCACACGGGTCTGACGATCTTCATCGTTCCCCTGCTGACCGCGGTGCTCGCCCCGTCCAGCGGACACCTGTCTGACCGCTGGGGCACGCTGTGGCCGAGCGTCGCGGGGATGGTTCTGCGCGCGGCGAGCTGCGGGGCGCTGCTGATGCTGGGCCGGGAAC
>VGFB01000511.1 GCA_016869015.1 Armatimonadota bacterium | reverse complement strand
AAACCGATGGATGTGGGCGTATTCCTCTGCTCGACGGCCATCGAGGACCCGTTCGAGTCCGCAACCAAACTGCATGAGCTCGGCGTCAACAACACGCAGATCGGGCCGCTGGGCCCCGACTTCTACACCGACGCGAACGCCGACCGGCTCAAGGCCCACCTCGCGGAGCTCGGGATCACGCCGACGACGCTGTTCGTGGGCTTCCCCGGGGAGAGCTACGCGAGCATGGCGGCGGTGAAGGAGACGGTCGGACTGGTGGTTCCGGACAAGCTGGACGAACGGGTCGCGATCATGAAGCGCGCCATCGAGTTCACGGCGCGTCTTGGCGCGCCGCGCGTGGCGCTACACGTCGGCTTCGTGCCGCCGGACGCGAGCGACCCGCTCTACGCGCCGCTGGTCCAGGTCATCCAGGCGATCGCGGACTACTGCAGCGAGCACGGACTGGGGCTGAGCCTGGAGACGGGGCAGGAGACGGCCGAGGAGCTGCTGGAGTTCATCCACGCCGTCGACCGGCCGAACATGGGCATCAACTTCGATCCGGCCAACCTGATCCTCTACGGGAAGGACCGGCCGATCGAGGCGCTGGAGAGCGTGAAGGACCATGTGGTCAGCTGCCACTGCAAGGACGGCGTGTGGCCGACTCAGGAAGGGGAGCTGGGCAGCGAGATGCCGCTGGGCGAGGGGCAGGTCGACATCCCGGCCTTCGTCGCGAAGCTGAAGGCGATCGGCTACCAGGGGCCGCTGACCATCGAGCGGGAAGCCGGCGACGACCGCATCGGCGACATCCTGCGCGCCAAGGCCTTGCTCGAGCAGTTGCGCGGTTGACCCCCGGGGGACGGGCGCAGTTCGCATGAAGGAGGCATGGGGCTCATGGGTGCAGCGAGGTCGGAACCGGACGGGACGCGCGAGCCCAGGCCCCCATGGCTCGCCGAAGCGATCAACCAGGCCGCCGACCTCATCTTCCTCACCGACCTCCGCGACCGCTTCGCCTACGTGAACGGTCGCTCCACCGACCTGCTGGGCATCGCGCCGGCTGAGTTGGTGGGCGAGCTGGTGGTGTCCGCGGTTGCCCCCGAGAGCCATGCCTCCATCCTCGATGCGCTGCGGGCCGCGCGGCTGGGCGACTCCTCCTTGCCGCAGGTGCTCGAGTGCCGCTTCCAGGCGCGACACGCGGCCGCGCCCGTTCCGCTGGAGCTCACCCTCGGCGCCGTCGCGGCGCGACGGCAGATCGTGGGCTGCATCGGGGTGGCACGCAGCCTTGGGCAGCGCGGCGAGAGCCTCGCGCAACGCCTGGCCTCCGAGCGGGTCGCGGCGATCGGCGACCTGGCCAACCAGGCGGCGAATCGGATCAACAACCCTCTGGCGGTACTGGTCACCCACGTGGGGGTCATCGAGCGGGCCGCCCAGACCGGCAAGACGGCCGACCCGCAGTCCATCGAGCAGATGCGCAACGCCATCGCTCGCGTCGCAGACGTGACCGAGGAGCTGGCGACCATCGCCGATACCTCCATCCAGAAGCTGTTGCTGGGCCGCTCGATCGCCGATCTGGCCGTCAAGGCCGACGCCTCCTCCTCCGCCGGGGAGACACCGGAGACGGGATAGGGCCCTGGAGCGCGTCAACCCGCGGCCGCGCCGGTCCCACACACCCGATGGACATCACCCTCAGCTATGGTCGGCGGGGACTGGGCGTCCGCCTCCCCGACGCGAACGTCCGCCAAGTCCTGCGCTTCCACCGCCTGGCGCCCGTTGAGCGGCCGGAGGCAGCCGTACGCCACGCCTTGCGCTTCCCGATCGGGTGCCCGCCGCTCCGCGAGCTCGCGCTCGGCCGCCGCGACGCGTGCCTCGTCACCTCCGACATCACGCGCCCCGTGCCGAACGCGCTGCTGATCTCCGCCGTCCTGTCGGAGTTGCGCGACGGCGGCCTGCCGCCGGAGCGCGTGACGATCCTCGTCGGCACCGGGCTCCATCGGCCGAACACGCCCGAGGAGCTCCGCGAGATGCTCGGGGACGAGGTGCTCGACAGCGGCGTTCGCGTGGTCAACCACGTCGCCCGCGACGCGGACGGCCAGGTCCACCTGGGCGAGACCCCGCGCGGCACGCCCGTCTACGTGGATCGGGCATACGTGGAGGCCGACCTGAAGCTGGCCGTCTCGCTGGTCGAGCCCCATCTCATGGCGGGCTTCTCCGGCGGGCGCAAGGCGCTCTGCCCCGGCATCTGCGGGATGGAGACGATCCGCCGCTTCCATGGGCCTGCGCTGCTCGATCCGGCGGAGGCCTGTGCGGGTCTGCTGGACGGCAATCCGGTCCACGAGGAGTCGCTGGCGGTCGCCATGCTCGCCGGGCCGCCCGACCTCACCGTGAACGTCACGCTGAACGAGTCCCGCGAGCTGACCGGCGTGTTCGCCGGAGAGCTGGTCGTCTGTCACCGGGCGGCGGTGCGACGGTCGGTGGAGCAGTCGAAGGTCGCCATCCCCGCGCCCGTCGACCTCGTGGTGACCACCAACGCAGGTCACCCCCTCGACCTGACCTTCTATCAGGGCGTGAAGGGGATGATCGCGGCCGTCCCGATCCTGAAGCCGGGCGGCACGATCCTCATCGCGCACGAGTGCGCCGAGGGGATCGGCGGACCGGAGTTCACGGCGCTCACGCTCGGGCTCAGCGACCCGCACGAGTACATCCGCCGGACTTGGGACCCGCAGGTCTTCACCATCGACCAGTGGCAGCTTCACGAGCAGGTGAAGGTCCTGCGCCACGCCGGAGAGGTGCTGAGCGTGAGCGGCGGCGTGCCCGCCGAGCAGCTGGCGCAGTGCCACGTGACGCCCGTCGCCTCCGTCGAGGAGGGCGTCGAGCGCGCCCTCCGGAAGCACGGCAGCGATGCGGCGATCGCCGTCATCCCCGAGGGCCCTTACGTCCTCGCCTGCCTCGAGGGCGACCGCATCGACCGGCAACGAGTCTGAACCCCGCCCGCCTCGGGGCGGCGGGAAGGAGCCACATCCCCGTGCTCATCGCGCGCTATCTGAAGGCCCTCGCGGGAAAGACGGAGCTGACAGAGCGCGGCTTCTACCCGGTCCTGGCAAGGCACGTGATTGAGGGGCTGTTGGGGTACCCCGAGTCCTCCTACCGCATCGAGCCCAAGCGACAGATGGGTGTGCCGGACCTGGAGCTGCTGACCGATGACGGGTCGGCCTGGGTTGTCGGGGAGATCAAGCTGGACGACGGGGAGCTGCTGGATGAGAGGCGGCGCGCCCGGCTCTGGGAGGAGCAGGCCCGCACCTACGTTCGCCCGGAGACGGTGCACGTGCTGCTCGGCTCGCCGCGGGCGTTCTGTCTACTCGACGTGTCGGGGCAGCTGGAGGCCGGCGTCGGGCTCGCGGACCCGGAGCTGATCGACCTGCGCACGGGGAGCCGTCACGACCTCTCCGATGACAGCTTCCGGCTACACCTCGGAGCGGCGACCTTCGAGGAGGCGTGCAGCCGGCGGAAGTACGAGCGCTTCCGGCGCGGCGAGTCGCCCTGCGGCTACCTGCCGTTGGCCGAGGGAACGCTGCCGCACTTCGAGGCCGCCTTCCAATACGCCTCGGAGACGCTGCTTCAGCACGCGCGGCGGGCCTGGGATGCGCTGGAGGTGGAGGCGGCCGAAGCGCGCGGCAAGCTCGCTGAAATCGAGGCCGACCGCGGCAAGCTGGCCGGGGACGACACCCGAGGCCATCAGGCCCTGAACAGCCGCCGCTGGCATGTGCGCAAGAAGCACGCCGTGGCGCTGCAGATCCACGATGAGGACTATCCGCAGTTCCTCTACGGTCAGGCGTATGCGGGCACGCAGGGCGCCGACAGGCTGCGCGACATCTTCCTGACCGATACGGTGTACGTCGTCCTGAGCCGCCTGCTATTCGTGAGGTTGTGTGAGGACCTGGGCCTCGTAAACAAGAAGGTCAGCAACCGGGGCCTCGCCGCGTGGCGCGAGTTGGTCACGAACCTGCAGGGCCGGTACCAGGATCTGCTGGACGTGGCGTTCAAGGACGCCGGCTTGATCTACTCACGGCTGTTCGAGGCGACCGTCTTCGACTGGTACACCGACACGGATGGCGGGCTGTCGGAACTGCTCGAGCGCATCCTCTACCGCCTGAACGCGTTCAGCTTCCGGGACGTGGATCGGGACCTGCTCGGGAAGATCTACCAGCGCTTCCTCCCGGCGGAGAAGCGCAAGCGGCTCGGGGAGTTCTACACGGACGATGAGGTGGTCGACTACATCCTGTGGCGCATCGGGTTCAGCGACGACCCGGACGTCGGCTCGCGGATCGCGCTCGATCCGGCCTGCGGCTCGAACACGTTCGGCGTCCGCGCCGCCGTGCAAC
>VGFB01000510.1 GCA_016869015.1 Armatimonadota bacterium | reverse complement strand
TGACAGGTCGGAGCTCGCTGCGAAGCCCCAGGCGCCGTCCACGAGGACGCGCACGCCCAGGCCACGGCTCTCGGTCGAGGCGAGGGTCTCGACCTTCCCGTTGCGGGTGGAGGTGCGTTCCTCGCGCGTGCGGACGTAGCGGGCGTCGGCATATCCCGCCCCGGCCTCCTGCGCAACTTCCACGGCGAACCGCGTCAGATCTTCCACGGTCAACCCTCCGTGTGGCGACGAGTCAGCTCGGCGTTCTGTCGACTCTCGTGGGGCCGGTGCTTGGGGAACACCCCAACGCAGACAGCGTCGGTCGGCCGCAGGTGGGCGAAGGCGTAGGCGAACGCCTCCTCCGGGTCGTTGCGGCCGGCCGCCATGATCTTGTAGCCGATTACCGGGGTCGGCAGCTGCCGGATCGTCCGCATCATCCGGTCGCGGTCTTCGGGCAGGTACGTCTCGCCCCGCGTGCCGCCGAGGTGGTAGAAGCTGCAGCAGTGGAACTGGGCGCCGAGCTCGCGCTCGGCGACGGCTTCGTGGGTGAGGGGCGCGTGCCCCGCGACCCCCATGATGAGCCCAAGCTCTCGCCCGAAGTCCAGGACCTCGCGGATCGCGTCGAAGCCTCCTGCCTCAACCAGCCGGTCCGCGTGCCCGCCATGGAGGTAGCCGAGGCGGGCGCCGGTCGCGGCGGCCTGCCGCAGATTATCACACGCCGAGGCGCGCTCCGGGCAGGTCTGCGCAATCCACTGCAGCGTCCCGCCCTCGGCCCAGTACTCGATCAGCATCCGTTGGATGTGGTTGTCCGCGCGACCCAGGAACGTGTTGACCCCCTCGGCCTCGCACTCGCGCAGTGTCGCCTTGATCCGCGCCACCGTGTAGTAGTCGCGCATCTCCCGCGACAGCTCGGCCGTCTGGTGCGACCCGCCGCTGAAGGGGTTCCCGCCTACGATGAGCCGCGAGACGGCGACGCCGGCGAGGTCGATCGTCGGGAGCGTACCCACGGCGCTACTCGCCTCCGAGCGCAGCGGCGGTCTCCTTGAGCTGCTCGATGATCGGGATGTTCTGCGGGCACTTCGGCTCGCACTCCCCGCACTCGACACACTCGCTCGCCGGCAGCCACTTCTCGCGGTGCTCGGGCCCGAGATGCCGGTACCCGTGCTTCGCCAGACCGGTCAGCCCCCAGACCTTGTGCTGGTTCATCAGACGGAAGTTCTCGGGGATGCCGACGCCGTTGGGACAGGGCATGCAGTAGTTGCAGCCAGTGCAGTACAGCTCCGCGAGCTTCCGGTTCTCCTCGAGGGCCTGCGCGATGGCCTGCTTCTCGGCCTCGGAGAGCGGCTCGGGGCGGCTCGCGGCCGCGACGTTCTCCTCGACCATCTCGATCGTGTTCATGCCCGAGATCGCCGTGCTGACCCCGGGGTTGGCGAGCACGAACCGGAGCGCGATCTCCGGGGTGCTCGCTCCCCCACCGATCATGCCGCTGATCTGCTCGGAGGCCGTGCCCAGCCGCCCGCCGGCCACCGGCCCCATCACCACGATCCCCAGGCCATGCTCGAGCGCGAACTCGATGGCCTTCTCGTTGTTCCGGTCCAGGAGGTTGTACTGCAGGGTCATGCCCTTGAAGAAGCCGGTGTCCAGGAGCTTGATCATGTTGTCCGGGCTGTCGTGGCAGGACAGACACGGGTAGCGCACCAGCCCCTCCTCGATGGCCCGCCTGGTCTCATCGAGGCCGGCGCCGGGCTTGCTGAAGTTGTCCTCCCAAGCCCCCCAGCTCAGCCCGTGGCCGACCTGGTAGAAGTCCACATGGCCGGTGTTCATGCGTTCCAGGCTGGCCTCCAGCCGCTCCCGCCAGCCCTTCCCCGTGTTGCAGTGGAGGGGGTTCTTGGTGGAGAGGTACAGCTTGGACCGGTCGTACCCCTGGATCGCCTCCCCCAGCATCCGCTCGCTCCAGCCGTTGTTGTAGCCGGGCGCAGTGTCCAGGTAGTTGATGCCGAGGTCAAGACCGTGGCGAATGACGCGCACCGCCTCCGCATCGTCCTGCGGCAAGCGCATCAGGCCCCAGCCAAGGGCGCTCACCTTCACGCCCGTGCTGCCGAACTCACGGTATTGCATGGAACGACCTCCCAACGGATGGTCTCGGGTCTCGGGTTACGTGCCGACGGCGCTCTGGATTGCGCGGGCGAGGGCGCGGTTCTCGACGTGACCGCTACGGAAGGCAACCACGGTTGCGTGCAGCGGCCTACCGAGCAGATACAGATCGCCCAACAGGTCGATGAGCTTGTGCATCGCGAAGGAGTTCGGGAACGGCTCGGGCGCTGAGAGGCGGTCGGCGTATGCCACGATCGCCATCGTCTCGTCGGCGCCCTCCAGGCCCCGGGCCGCAATGAGCGCTCGCGCCTCCTCCTCCGTCGTGAACGTGCGGGCGGGCGCTACCTCCGCCGCGAAGTCGTGCGCCCCCGGCCGGTAGCAGGCCGTCTGCCGCCCGATGAGTGGATGCGGGTGATCCAACACGTACCAGAACTCGGGCTTTCCTGGAAAGGCGACAATCACCTTCCCCCCGGACGTCACGGTGACCGGCGCGGCCAGCTCGATCGGCTCGAGGGCCGGCTCCAGCGGCACGACGCCCGCCTCGTCGATCAGCGCCTGGTACGGGGCGGCGCTGCCGTCGAGCAGAGGGACCTCGCTCCCCTCGACCTCGACCCGCACATCGGTGACGCCATTGGCCGCCAGGACAGCCATCAGGTGCTCGACGAAGTCGATGCGGGCCGGGCCGAAGGCCAGAGAGGTGCAGTGGGGCACGTCGGCCGCGTTCTCGAGGGTCCCGCGCACCATTGTCTCCGTGGGGATGTGGCAGAGCCAGATCCCCGCGCCCGGCGGGGCGGGATCCACGGTCACCGTCACGTCCTCGCCGGTCAGCAGGGCCGTCCCGACAAGGGAGCAGGGGCGCTCAATCGTTCGACGCATCAAGAGGGTTTCCGCGTCCGTCGTTCGGAAGCTGCACAGCGGCTGGCGAGCCAGCGCCGCCCGTATTATACGCCGAGTCGGCTGGGCGAATCAACGGCCCGGGCGCGAGAGGAGGGCCTCCAGGGTCGGTCAGGCTGGGAGAGCCGTCGACGGACGCGGAGGTGCGCACGTGGCCGCCGAGGAACTCGATGACTGACCTTACGAAGGGACCGCGCGCCCCCGCTGTGCCCTATGAAGACCATCTACGCCATCGCACTCCTCGTTCTGGTCGGGCTGTCGATCGTGGCGTACGCGATTCAGCCGCGTCGCGAGGTGGGCGGCAAGCTGCTGCTGACCTGGACGAGCGACGACAACCCGGCTCGCCGGGAGCAGATCGATCTGTTCAACCAACTGCATCCCCAGTACGAGCTGCGGCTGGACCCCGGGAACGTCGGGATGGAGAAGGTCATCGTTCAGTCCCTCGCGGGGGTGGGCCCGGAGCTGTTCGACTGCTACTCCCACGCCCAGTTGACCGCGTTCGTGAAGGCCGGTGTGGCGTGGGACGTGTCGGAGCTCTACGAGAAGCACGGGATGCAGGTGGAGGACATCTGGTCGGTGGTGCACCCGAACTTCATCTACGAGGGCAAGCCGTACGGCCATCCGACGAATGCCGCGACGGACGCGATCTGGTACAACAAGAAGCTCTTCCGCGAGAACGGCGTGCCGTACCCGTCGGGCGACTGGACGTGGGACGAGTTCATCGAGACGGCCAGGCGGTTGACCAAGATCGACTCCAGCGGCCGTCCGGCGTACTTCGGCTACCTGAGCAACCGCACCGAGTGGTATCCGATGATCCGGCAGTTCGGCGGGCGGCTGTACACCGAGGACGGCACCCGCTGCGCGATGGACAGCCCCGAGTGCGTTCGGGCGATCCAGCTGATGCAGGACCTCACCTACAAGCACAAGGTCATGCCGGGCCCCAACCAGGAAGCGGCGATGGCGGCCGCGGGCGGGTGGGGGTCCGGGGTCATCACGCTCTTCGGCGGCGGGAAGGGCGCCATGGCCCACGGCGGGCGCTGGTGGCTGTGCCTGCTGCGGCAGTATGAGGACCTGGAACTTGGCGTCACCGAGTTCCCTCGCGGGCCCCAGAAGGTCTTCTGGGGCTACGGCCGCGCGACGCTCGTGAACCGGCTCAGCCCCTACCGGGAGCAGGCCTTCGACTTCATCCGCTTCGAGCACGACCGCCCCTACAATGAGCTGATTAACCACCAGGCGGACGCGCTGGCGCCCGTGATCGACTACTGCCGGGGGGAGCTGTTCCTGCGCGACCCGGAGTTCCCGCACGAGGACTACAACCAGACGTGGGCGGACGTGATGGACTACGGCGAGCCGATGGAGTCGAGTCCCTTCATCGACGGGCGCGAGGCGCAG
>VGFB01000509.1 GCA_016869015.1 Armatimonadota bacterium | reverse complement strand
TCTGCAGCAACACGGAGGCGATCAGGCCGACCCCGCTGAGCACGGCGATTACGATCCCGGCTGTAAGCATCCCATCCTCCCAGACTGCGACCGAGGCGCTCGCCCCAGGCCTGTGACGACGCCCGTCAGTATACCGGCGGGGAGAGGCACCGTCAAGCCGGCCCGCCCTGCGGCCTCCCTGGCAGTATTGCACATGGGTTGCGGTTCGGGTAGGGCCTCGGGGCGACCGTCGGGCGAACCTCCGCACCTCGCGCCCACGCCTGATGGATGAACCTGACGCCTCTTACCGCGCGACGTAGGCGACGAGGTTCCTGACCAGCCGGGCGGCGACTGGGTCGGTGGACGCCGCCGCCCCGTGAAGCTCGGACACGACTACGCGCCCCTTGCCGATCTGCACCTCGAACACGACGACGGCGCTGTGCTGCGCCACATCCGCCGGCGAGGCCAGATAGCCGTGCGGCCGGATCGCCGTCGCCAGGACCCGCACCCCCGCCGCCTCGGCCAATCGGAACCCTCCCGTGGCCGCCGCGGGCGGGCCCGATTCCGCGTTGAGCCAACACACATCCCACGGCTCCAGGCCGTCCAGCAGCGGCGAGGCCTCGTCCTCAACATTCACGACCTCGGGGCGCCAGGCCACCGCCTCCGCTACGACATCGGGCAGCAGCTCGCGCACCGCCTCCCCGCCGTTGAGCACCAGCACATGCCCGCCGCCCTGCACGAAGGCCTGCAACTCCGGCCGTGCCCGCAGGGCCTGCACCCCTGCCGCCCCGTTCGCGATCAACGACCCGCCCTCGCCCGCCGTCAGGGTCTCACTCAGCGCCGCTGCGGCCGCGGCCAGGCCCGCCCACGCGCGCGTGGCGCCGATCAGCGGGTACTCGTTCCGCGCAATCGCGCTCTCCCCCGCCTTCAGCGTCAGAGCGAGGCGGTAGTCCGACCGGGCCTCGGTAGGAAGGCTCGCAGGGACCGCCAGGGACAACGCGACCGCTCGGTTCTCGTAGTACGGAACCGGCGCCACTTGCGCCGCTGTCCGCGAAAGGGGCCGGCCGTCGGATCCGAGGAGTTCGGCCTGCACAACCATCGGGGGCAGGGCGCTTCCGTCCACGGAGTCGTTGACGATCACGGCGCTGAACTCGAGCGCGTCCCCCGCGTAGACGTGCCGGCGGCGCAGGTCTGCGGACACCAGGACCGGCGCCATCGCCGGCTTCATCGCGTCGTAGACCGGGTACGGCTCAGCGGCCTCCGGGTCGTAGGGCAGCCGGAACCAACTGCTGTTGCTGAAGTGCAGCAGCCCGCACAGCTTGCTCCGATGCCGCCGAGCGAGCTCCGTCAACTCCTTCGCCATCCACGCGTGGCGTCGCAGATAGACGGCCGGATCCCGATCCTCGTACGCAAAGTCGCCGACCCACGTCTGGGCGACCAGGTGGTCGGTGATGTACTTGCGCGTCGGGTGGCCGGTATCGTTGTTGGGATAGCCGGTCGAGAACTCCTGACTGATCGCCGGGCGTGTGCCGCTGAACGGGCTCTCCAACGGTGCTGCCCCCTCACTCGGGTAGAGCGACCAGGGCCCGGGGGCATACCAGCCCGCGTACAGGTGCGTGTCGTCAAGGTCCCCGTCGTCAAAGCCGTTCGGCTGCAGCTCCTGCTCGAAGACCTCGAGGTCGCGCACGTAGCCCGAATCGCAGACCACCGGACGAGTCGGGTCCGTCTCCCGCATCGCACGGATCAGCCGCGTCGCGATCTCCCACTTCCCTCGCCGCAGCCCCGGGTCAGCCGCCCGGTACCAGTAGCTCTCGTTGTTCAGCGTCCACATCAGGATGCTGGGGTGGTTCCGCATCCGGCGCATCAGCCCGATCCACTCGTCCTCCCAGACTCGCTGCAGCTCCTCGGATGGCGGTGGCGACCCATCGATCATCACCCACGGCCAGATCCCCTCCATTGAGACCCCGATCCCCACCTCGTCGGCCGCGTCGAGCCAGGTCTCAGTGAAGGAGGAGGCGTGGGCTCGAAGGACTACCGTGTTCCCTTCGCGCATCCGGCGGAGGAAGTCGCGCGCAACGGCCGGGGAGTTGGGCTCCAGGCCCGAGGGCGCATGGTTGGCGCCCCGCAGCCAGTACGGCCTCCCGTTCAGGTACAGCCGGTTCCCGCGCACCTCGAAAGTGCGGAACCCGATCCGGCAGGTGTAGACGTCCAGCACCCGCCCGTCGCCCGCCAACAACTCCACGCGGAGGTCATACAGGTTGGGGGTGTCAGGCGTCCACGGCTTCGGGGCCAGCCCGGCCGGCGCGAGCAGGGCCCTCCTTTCGCTCACCGGCGCTTCCGTCTGCACGAGCACGGCGCCGTCGGCGCGGTCGGCCACGGTGGCCCGGCAGCGCAGACCGTCGGCGGGCTCCCCGGCAACACTCACGTCGAGATCGAGCCCGTCGAGCCGCGTCCTCGCCACGACATCGGCCAGGTGGTTCTGCTCGGTGGCGATGAGAGCGACCGGTTGCCAGATGCCTGCCGACCGGGAGTACATGCCGCGCGGCAGGCCGTCGAGCGTCTCCCGCGAGACTCCGGCCGTCGCTTCGGCGCCCAGGAGTCCGCCGAGACTTCGGGCGCCTTCACCGGCGCCGTCGGCCACATAGGCCGTCAGGAGGTTGCGCCCGCTCCAGCGGATCGCGGCGGGCGGCAACTCCAGCTCGAACGAGCCGAACATCCCCTTGTGCCCGCCCAGTGGCGTCCCGTTGAGGAAGACCTCGCAGACCATCGCCACGGCACCGAACTGCACAACCAGCCGCTTGCCCTCGTAGGCCTTGGGGATGGTAATCCACTGCCGGTACCAACCGGCGTGGGTCTGCTCCCCAGCAAACCCAAGGGAGCCCACGCGCGCCCGTTCCCGCTGCACCCACAGCTCCGAGGCCCCTTCCCCGGGCCCGTAGAGCCACCACCATCGGGGCGTCCAGAACCCCGGGACGCTCACCCCGCACCAGTTGCCGTCGCCGATCCGCGGATCACGCGGATCGCGCGCCGGGTCGCGCTCCTGCTCGGGGAGGAAGAGCCACGTTCCGTCCAGCGGGATCGTCTGCCGCCCTGCGGAGGGCTTCGGCAGGACAACCGCCCGGCAGGCGGCCCGACCGACGACGCGGGCTCGCCGTTGGGCGGCCTCATCCTCGCGTGCCCGCTTCGCGTCGCGGGCCGCCCGCCGGGCCGCTCTCTCGCCTTCCGCCAGCCCGCCGGAGAGCTCCTCGACCGCCAGGGCCGTGTACTCTGCCGCCCGATAGCCGCCGCCAACGCCGACCCTCCCCGATCCGATCGGCGTGGCGTCAACCACGGAGAGGCGGGGATCCGGCTCGTTGTTCAGCGTCACCTCGATCCCGCCGCCCACACAAGCAACCTGCAGGTCGTACCACTGGCCCGGCGTCAACTCGAAGCCCAGCGGCTCAAGCGCCAGGGCCCTGTCCCCTCCGCGTGGCCCGAAGCGGAACAGGAACAGGTCGTTCGCCGGCCGTCCCCTCAATCCCAGAGCATAGTGCTCGCCATCATCTCGGTATCGGAACCGGACCCATGCGGCCCCGTCCTCCACTCCCTCCGCAATCCGCACACGGCCTCGCAGTTCGAAGTCCGCGAACTCCTGGCCCCTCCACAAGGCCAGCTTCCCCTCGGTGAGCAAGCTGCGCCGCGAGAACTCGGCCGTGCCGCGCCGCTCTACCTGCCATGCGTCGGGTGAGGTGGTGACCAGAGGCACTGACTCGGCTCGGCCGACGTCGGGGAATGCGAGGGAGAGGATCAGGAGCACTTCCATGCAGCCGGCTACCTCAGAGCTTGCGCGGTGCGGCAACTACCTGTGCGGTCTGCCGCATCCCTTCCCCCACGTCGTCCGCCGCAGGGCGCGGTCGGGGCCGTGCTCGGCGAGGCGCAGCAGCTCCTCGAAGCTGTCGGGCTGCTCGGGGTCGTCGGTAGCGGCCTTGTTGCGGCGCAGGGCCCCGCAACGCTCGCAGCGATGGATGATGACCCAGCCCTTCCGGGCAGACCGCTCGACGGCGACCGGACGCATGAGGCCGCCGCAGTCCGCCGCTCGATCCCCCGGCACCGGGCCGTCAACGTGCTGCGAGCACAGACACCCCGGGCAGTGATTCCGCTGCCCGCCGTGCGCGAGGGGCCGCACCTCCGTGCCGCACTCCGCGCACACGAAGGGGTCATTCCCGCCATGATACGGGTTCTTGCGCTCCTGCATCGGCTCCATCCCCAGCTCGCCGCTCTCCCAGGGCCCCGCCGTCATGGCACGTACTGCCCCTGGTACCGCAGCAACTCCCGCAGCTTGCGCACGTCCACCTCCCCCGCGCCACACCGACCCTCGACCGTCAGCGCCGCGCCGACGCCGGC
>VGFB01000508.1 GCA_016869015.1 Armatimonadota bacterium | reverse complement strand
GACGCGCCGCTGGCCGACGACTCGCCGCTGGCCGACGACACCGAGCCCGAGGCGCCCGAAGAGGCCCCGGCGGATCCGACCCAGCCCGAGTAGCCCGACCGGAGGGAGCGGGGCCCCGCCCGCGGATACTGCCGAGTCAGAGGGAGTCCATGCCCAAGGTCAAGCACATTTTCGTCACCGGTGGAGTCGTTTCGTCGCTCGGGAAGGGCATCACCGCCGCGTCCCTGGGCCGCCTCTTGCGCGCTCGGGGCTTCGGCGTCGCGATGCTCAAGATCGACCCGTACATCAACGTGGATGCCGGGACGATGAACCCCTTCCAGCACGGGGAGGTCTTCGTCACCGACGATGGGGCCGAGACCGACCTGGACCTGGGCCACTACGAACGCTTCGTCGACGAGGCGCTGACCGGCCGCTCCAACGTCACCACCGGACAGGTCTACGGTGCGGTCATCAACCGCGAGCGACGAGGCAAGCGCTACCTGGGCAAGACCGTCCAGGTGATCCCCCACATCACGGATGAGATCAAGCACCGCATCCGCCGTTGTCCGAAACACCATCGCGCTCGCATCGCGATCACCGAGATCGGCGGCACCGTCGGCGACATCGAGAGTCAGCCCTTCCTCGAGGCCATCCGCCAGATGGGCAATGAGGAGGGGCACGACAACGTCTGCTACATCCACGTGACCCTCATGCCCCACCTGGGCGTCACTGACGAGCTGAAGACCAAGCCTACCCAGCACAGCGTGCGGCAGCTGCTCGGCGTCGGGATTCAGCCCGACGTCGTGGTCTGCCGCAGCCGTCTGCCGTTGGGCAAAGAGGAGCGGGAGAAGATCGCCCTCTTCTGCAACGTGTCCCCCGAGGCGATCATTGAGAACCTCGACGCGGCCTCCCTGTACGAGGTGCCCCTCAAGCTCGAGGAGCAGGGCATGGCCGATCTGGTCTGCAGGCGTCTGAGGCTCAAGCCGGCGCCCCCCGACCTCGCCGAATGGCGGGAGATGGTGCACCGGGTGGTCAACCCCTCCCGCCGGGTCCGTATCGCCATGATCGGCAAGTACGTGCACCTCCACGACTCGTACATCTCCGTCACCGAGGCCCTGCTCCACGGCGGCTGCCACTACAACGCCGAGGTCGACATCACCTACGTGGACTCGGAGAGCTTCGAGGGCGCGAACGCGCGCGACCCGGCCGCCGAGCTGGCCGACGCCGACGGGGTTCTTGTTCCGGGGGGCTTTGGCGAGCGGGGCATCGAGGGGAAGATCCGCGCCATCGCGTACGCCCGCGAGAACGGGGTGCCGTACCTGGGGTTGTGCCTCGGCCTGCAGACGGCGACCATCGAGTTCGCCCGCAACGTCTGCGGCCTCGCCGGGGCCCACAGCACCGAGTTTGATGAGAGGACGCCCCACCCGCTAGTCATCAAGATGCGCGATCAGGAGTACAAGACCAACCTCGGCGGCACCATGCGGCTCGGCGCTTACCCGTGCCGCATTCAGCCGGGTACCCTCGCCGAGCGTCTCTACGAGGCGACCGAGATCTCCGAGCGGCACCGCCACCGCTACGAGGTGAACAACGCCTACCGCGAGCAGCTCTCCGGATGCGGGCTGGCCTTCTGCGGGACCTCGCCGCAGGGCGACCTGGTGGAGATGATCGAGCTTCCCGACCATCCCTTCTTCATCGCCTCGCAGTTCCATCCGGAGTTCAAGTCGCGCCCGAACCGGCCGCACCCGCTGTTCCGCGGCCTCATCGGCGCGGCGCTCGAGCGCCGCGCAAGCCGTCCGTAAGGGCGCAGCGTGCTGCGCCCGCCGTTCCGGTCACCCGTCACCTGGAGGTGTCTCCGTGGCTGAGATCGCGGTCAAGACCATCAAGTGCGATGCGTGCGGCGCGTCGATCACCGGCATCTCGACCTGGAAGCCCTCGGTCTGCGACTACTGCGGGTCGGAGGTCATCGTGGAGCTTCCGGCGGCGTCGATGTCTGCGGTGGCGGAGCGGCCGCGCTGCGTCGGATTCCGGCTCGATGCCGCTCAGGCGGGAGAGCGCTTGAGGGCCTGGCTGAAGTCGAGCTTCTGGTCGCCCGGAGATCTCGCGGCGACGGCCCGTACCGACGAGCAGGCGGCCATCTACGTGCCCGCGTGGGAGGCGCAGGTGGAGGTGGAGACGGCGTGGCAAGGGGCGCGCTCGGAGACACGCCATCGACGGGTCTCCAAGACCCGCACCAACCCGCAGACCGGCCAAACGGAGCGATACGAGGAGGATGAGGCGTACCAGGAATGGTACCCGGCGTCGGGCACGCGCCAGGGCAGCTACGCGGAGGTGATCAACGCCTCGGGCGCGCTGACGCAGGACGAGGTCAGCGCGTTGATGCCCTGGGACACGGGGGCGGAGGCGATGGAGGAGGACCTGGCGGACGCCCTCAACCGCGGTCGGCGGATGGAGGAGCCCTCCGTTGGCGCGGAGGAGGCCGTCCGACGCGCGCGGGAGATCATCGAGGGGCGGGAACGCAGCGAGTGCCAGACGCTCATCGAGCGGCTCGACAGCGCCTCAACGCGCTTTGGCGAATTCCTCACGCAGCGCGTCATCGTGCCCGTGTGGGTCTTCCGCTACAACTACAAGGGCAAGGTGCAGCGCGCCGTGATGAACGGCCAGACGGGCGAGCTCCACGGCGAGCGCCCCGTCTCGGGCCTCAAGGTCGCCCTCGCGATCGGCATCCCCCTCGCCGTCATCGCCGCCATCGTGATCGTGTCGATGCTGATGAAGTAGCCACGGCACGGGTAGAGCACCCTCTGCCCCTACCCCGCCGACCCACAGCGCCGTCGTAGGGGCGCAGCGTGCTGCGCCCACTTCGTTCTCGTCCGGAGTTCCCGATCCATGCCCAAGTCGCCGCCCAACTCCATCCTGTCCCAGCTCAACCCCCAGCAGCGCGAGGCCGCCGAGTGCATCGACGGGCCGGTGCTGATCTTCGCCGGCGCGGGCTCGGGCAAGACCCGCGCGCTCACCTACCGGATCGCCCACATGATCCGCGAGTGCGGCGTGCCGCCGGAGCGCATTCTCGCGGTGACCTTCACCAACAAGGCCGCCAGCGAGATGAAGGAGCGCATCCGCAGCCTCGTGGGCAGCCAGGCGCGCGGCATCTGGGCCGGCACGTTCCACTCGATCTGCGCGCGGATGCTGCGCGCGGACGGCGAGGTCATCGGCATCCCGAGCAACTTCGTCATCTTCGACTCCGCCGAGCAGCAGTCGTTGGTGAAGGAGGCCCTCGCCGTCCTGGACGTCGACCCCAAGCAGTTCCCGCCGCCGGAGGTCCACACGCGCATCAGCCGCGCGAAGAACGAGCTGATGAGCGCCTCGGACTTCCGCCGCACGAAGAAGGGCTCGTTCGAGGACGTGGCGGCCCAGGCGTACCGCATCTACCAGGACAAGCTGCGGCAGAACAACGCGCTGGACTTCGATGATCTGCTCATGCGCGCGGTCGACCTTCTCGCCGAGCATCACGAGGTCCTGGAGAAGTACCAGGAGCGGCTGCACTACGTCCTCGTCGATGAGTACCAGGACATCAACCACGCGCAGTACCGCTTCGTGCGGCTGCTCTCGGCGAAGCACGGCAACATCTGCGTGGTCGGCGACGACGACCAGTCGATCTACGGCTGGCGCGGCGCCAACGTGGGCATCATCCTCGCCTTCGAGAGCGATTACCCGGACTGCAAGGTCGTGAAGCTCGAGCAGAACTACCGCTCGAGCGGGAAGATCATCGAGTGCGCCGCCGAGGTGATCGGCAATAACCCGGATCGGGCTCAGAAGCGGCTCTGGACGGAGAATCACCCCGGCGACAACGTGGTGATCTACGAGGCGATCAACGAGGCCGAGGAGGCCGAGTGGGTCGCCGCGAGCATTCACAACCAGGTCGACAAGCGCCTGGCGAAGCCCGGGGACTTCGCGATCCTCTACCGCACCAACGCGATGAGCCGCAACTTCGAGGAGGCCCTCATCGCCCGCGGCGTGCCGTACCGCGTGGTGGGGGGTCTGCGCTTCTACGAGCGCGCGGAGATCCGGAACGCGGTCGCGTACATGCGGGTGTTGCACAACCCGGCGGACGGCGTCTCGCTGCGGCGCATCGTGAACAAGCCGACCCGCGGGATCGGGGACACGACCCTGCGCGCCGTCGAGCGCTTGGCCTACGGCGACGGCAGCGACTCGATCCCCCTGTACGAGGCGCTGGGCCGCGTGCGGGAGATCGAGGAGCTCAAACCCCGCGCGCAGGACGCCGTGGCCGCGTTCCATCTGATGATGGAGGAGCTGCGCGCCAAGGCCGAGCGCGTGCCGCTGTCGGAGCTGGCGCACGCCGTCATCGAGGACACGGGCTACGCGGTC
>VGFB01000507.1 GCA_016869015.1 Armatimonadota bacterium | reverse complement strand
TGGTGTGTTCGCCCTCAGCATGAGGGGGGGGAACGCATCTTTGAGGAGACCAAGGACCTTCCCCCGGAGGAACTGGCCGCCTGGTGGGATGAGCGCAACGCCGAGCTTCGCAGGCTGATTGAGGAGCGCCGGGCTGCCCGCAAGCAGGCCTCAGCCATCCCGTAGGGCAGGCTGTCCTCCAATGGGCCCCTCACCTTCCCCTCGACGGTCACTGCTTCCCCGCCTCCTGGCGCTGGCCGCCTTCGGGGTGGCCTTCGGGCACATTGAGGCGGTGGTGGTGGTGTACATCCGGCGGATCATGGACTGGGCGCCGCTGCCTGCCGACCTTACCGCCGAGAGCGTCGCGGAGCTCCCGAACTGGCTGGTCCACACCGAGCAGACGCGCGAGGCGGCGACGATCATCCTCCTGCTCGCGCTGGCGACGCTGGCCGGCCGCAACTTCCTGGAGAAGCTCGCGACGTTCCTTTTCGCCTTCGGCGTCTGGGACCTCACCTACTACGCCGCGCTGAAGGTGATGATCCGCTGGCCCGAGTCGCTGATGACGGGCGACTGCCTCTTCCTGATCCCCGAGCCGTGGATTGCGCCGGTGTGGCTGCCCATTGTCTGCTCTTCGGGCATGATCGGTATCGCGATCGGCCTCTTCGTCGCCATCGACCGTCGCGCCGCCGCCCGGGCTGCGTCCTGACCTGTCGTTCACTTCGCACTCATCACTTCTCACTCATCACTGCCGTCGAGGTTTCCCCATGAACGCTCTCCGCTACCATGCCGATGAAGGCCTGCTGCTCGAGGACATCCCGGCCCCGGCACCCGGCCCCGGGGAGGTCCTCCTCGAGGTGCGGGCCGTCGGGGTCTGCCGCACCGACATCGAGATCGTCGAGGGCTCGCATCCGTTCTATGTGAACGGCGGACCGGAGCAGCCCCTCGTGCCCGGCCACGAATGGTCGGGGGTCGTGCGCGAGCTCGGTGCAGGCGTCTTTGGGCCTCCCGTGGGCACGCTGGTCACGGGCGAGACGGGGATCGGCTGCGGGGCGTGTGACCTCTGCCGGATCGGGCAGCACAACGCCTGCCCGCACCGCGTCGAGACCGGCATCTTCGGCCGAGACGGCGCCATGCGCGAGCTGCACGTGCACCCGGCGGCGCTCACCTATCCGTGCACCCGCCTCTCGCCCGAGGAAGCTGCGCTGGTTGAGCCGGCCTCGGTGGGGGTCTACGCCGCGCAGCGCGCGGGGGTGCGACCCGGGGATCGCGTGATCGTGCTGGGCGGGGGCTCCATTGGGCAGATGGCGTTGCAGGCGGCCCGGGCCTTCGGCGCCACGGAGGTGATGCTGGCGACCCGCAGCCCCGAGAAGCTCGCCCTGGCGGCGCAGCTCGGCGCCGACGCGACCTTCGACGCCGGCGCCCAGGACTTCGTGGCCGCCGTCATGGAGCACACCTCCGGCGACGGTGTGCACGTGGTGATCGAAGCGAGCGGCAGCAACCAGAGCCTCCGTGACGCCGTCTCGCTCGCGCGGCCCCTGGCCCGCATCGTGATCCTGGGGGTCTTCGAGCAGCCCTGGGTCCAGGAGATCGGCCCTCTCGTGGCCAATGAGTACACGATCCTCCCGACGGTCGGCAGCCCGGGCGTGTGGCCGCTCACGATCTCGCTCATGGAGCGCGGCCGCATCCAGGCCGGCCCGCTGATCTCCGGCCGGTTTCCCATCGCCGACTACCGCTGGGCCTTCGAGACCGTCGCTCGCGGCGGCCCTACGACCATCAAGTGCCTCCTCCTCCCGCGGCCCGCGTGAGGGCCGTCACGGAGGACAGCCGGCGCAGCCGGAGGGGAATCCCAACCAGTGTCGACAGGGGAGATGATTGAGATGCAAGACGCGTTGCCGACCTGGACGTTGGCGGGGCTGATGTTGACGATGACGCTGCTGGGCGGGTGCCAGGGCCGGGGCGAGAGTCAAGGCTCGGCGGCCATCGAGCTACGCGGCGAGAGTCCGGCGAAGCTGTTGACAGAGCACTACCAGCCGGTAGAGGTGAAGATCGAGGCCCAGGTCCCCCAGTACGCCCTGCCCCTGAGGAAGGCAGCCATCTGCAACCCGCAGGACGTCTCCCTCGACGAGGCTGCCTGGGCCCGGCTTCTGCAGAGCGGCTTCGTGGTGGTGCCCTACGGGCGGACCGAGGAGATCGGCGCCATCTACGAGCATCGGCGGGAGGACGACAAGCCGATCTTCGTCACCACCGACACCCTCCTGCACCTGTACCACATCCAGTTCGGTGAGACGCTCAAGTCGATCGAGGAGCGGGACTTCCACCCCCGCATCGTGCGCTTCAGCGAGGCGATGCTGAAGGCCAGTCAGGCCGACATGGAGCGGATGTCGGGCGAGCTGAAGGAAGCGGCGCGGCGGAATGTCGCCTACTTCACGGTCGGGCTGAACCTGCTGACCGGCAAGACGCGGGCGGCGGACGCGGTGAGGAAGGAAGTGGCGGCGGAGCTGCAGCTCATCGAGGCGCACGGGGGCTTCGATGAGAGCCCGCTGTTCGTCTACCAGGAGGACTACTCACAGTATGTGCCCCGCGGGCACTACACGCGAAGCGAGCTGCTGAAGCGGTACTTCAAGGGGCTCATGTGGTACGGGCGGATCTCCATGCTGCTGAAGGGGAAGACCGACCAGACCCGCGGGCTGATCGAGGAGCGGGACGCGCGGGTCCAGACGCTGCAGGCGGCCCTGATCGCAACGCACCTGTATGCGCCGGACTCGAAGCTCGTGGAGGACTGGAACCGGATCTACGGCGTGACGGCGTTCTACGTGGGGACGGCGGACGACCTGACGCCGTTCGAGTACGCGAAGGCGATCAAGAAGGTCTGCGGGGCGTCCTTCGAGTGGACGACGGTGGCCGCCGACGAGACGCTTCACGCGCTCCGGAGCGAACTGGCGACCTACCGCGCGCCGGAGATCTACGGCGGAACAGGCAACCTCGCCGTCTTGCCGCCCTTCACGCCCGAGCAGCTCGACGAGGCCCTCGAGGACACGAAGGGCATGCGTCTCATGGGGCAGCGGTACATCCCGGACTCCTGCATGTTCCAGCAGCTCTGCAACCCCGCGGCCGGCGGCTTTGTGGGCATCGGCGAGCCGTTCACGATGTCCATGAGCCCGGGAGGGCCGGTGCGAGGCTTCGTCCGGGGGCTGGACGTGATGGCGGTCCTGGGCTCCGACCGCGCGCTGGCGATTCTGCAGGATGAAGGCGACACAGCCTACGAGAAGTACGACCCGCAGCTCCGGAGGCTCCGAGAGCAGTTCGCCGGGTTCACGCGAGAGGAGTGGAACCGGAACCTGTATTGGAGCTGGCTGTACTCGCTGCAGGCGCTCATCGAGCCGTGCGGCCAGGGCTACCCGACCTTCATGCAAGGAGAAGCCTGGCAGGACCGAAGCCTGTGGGCGGCGCTCGCGAGTTGGTCGGAACTGCGGCACGACACGATTCTCTACGCCAAGCAGTCGTACGGCATGACCGGCGCCGCGGCGCCGGGCGAGCCGCCGCCGCCCCCGCCCCCGAGCTATGTGGAGCCCGCGCCTGAGTTCTACGCGCGGCTGCTGGCCCTGGCCAAGATGACGCGCACCGGGCTGACGGCGATGGACGTCCTCGACGAACAGGCCACGCAGCGGCTGACGGAACTGGAACAGACCATCCAGAAGCTGCTGGACATCTCGGTGCAGGAGCTGAGGAACGAGAAGCTGAGTGAGGAGGACTACGACTACATCGACGGCATCGGCTACCGGCTGGAGGCCGCGGTGATGGGCGTCGAGGAACTCGGGCTGAAGACGACCATCGTGGCCGACGTACACACCGACGGAAACACGCAGCAGTGCCTGGAGGAGGGCGTGGGCTACGTGCACCTGCTGGTGGCGTGCTACCCCGTCCCGGACGGGCGGATCGCGGTGGCCGGGGGGCCGGTGCTCAGCCAGTACGAGCTCAAACAGCCGATGGCGAACCGCCTGACCGACGAGGCCTGGCGGGAGCTACTGGAGGCGCAGCCGCCGCCGCGAGCGGCGTGGACGGAGTCGTTTGTCGTGGATGGGTAGGGGCAACGGAACGGGAACGGAACGAAAGCGGGAAGAATGGAAGAGGGGAAGCACGGCGAAGAAGGCAGGCTGCGAAGACCGATGGGGCGACCGCCCCGCCTACGCGGGGCGGTCGCCCCATCGGTCTTCGCAGCGCTTTCCGTGGACGTCTTCCGCCTTTCTTCCCCTCTTCCATTCTTCCCGCTTTCGTTGCCGCGGTGGCCTATCCGCTCCCGATCGCGTAGCGCGGGCCGAAGCCGAGCTTGAAGAGCTCGCTCTCGATGGGCAGCCGCCAGCCCCCGGCGTCCGTGTGCTGCAGACCG
>VGFB01000506.1 GCA_016869015.1 Armatimonadota bacterium | reverse complement strand
ATCTGGTCCGCCCGCGCCCCGTCCTCGCGGTTCTGCACCTTGAGCGTGTGGGTTCCGGCCGTCAGCGCGTAGGCCTGAGGAGCCTTGCGCCACTTCCACGTCTTGAAGGTCCCGTCTCCGCCGACCACTTGGGCCGGTTTGTCGTCCACGATGAGGAAGAACGAGTTGCCGCAGGCGTCATACCACCAGGTTCGGACCCAGACGGCGTAGTTGCCCTGCTCGGGGATCTTGACCTTGAAGTACACGCAGCCGCCGTCGCCCTGGACGCCTGAGTTCTCCATCGTGGCGTGGGGCCGCTTCAGCGGGTACTCGGTGTACTTGCCGTTCGAGGCGGTCGTGTCGCCCGTCTTCACCACCGTCGAGGGCTTGATGGCGTTATAGTGCTCCGTCTCGATCACGATGTTGTACCGCTGCGCGGCGAAGGCCGCGGCAACCAGCGTGCCCACCAGCACGCCGATCAGCAGCAGTGTGGTCCCAAGGCGCGCGACTCGACTCGTCATCTCAGTCAGCCTCCATCCGAGGTGTCATTCGGGTTCGCTTCCGCGGCATCGGAGTCGCGCTCCGGCCGGCCGAACCCCTCCACGGCGCTCACCAGCGCCAGCAACACAATGACGGTGATGCTCAGCCCTCGCACCAGCACGTTGC
Source organism: Armatimonadota bacterium (assembly GCA_016869015.1). Lineage (GTDB taxonomy): Bacteria > Armatimonadota > Zipacnadia > Zipacnadales > VGFC01 > VGFC01. The sequence continues at coordinate 3,732 of VGFB01000506.1, read as the reverse complement.
TGAACACCATCGCCAACAGCACGCCCAACATGCTGCCCGCCAGCCCCGCGCTCAGGGCCCGCAGGGCCTCGCCGGAGGCCCGGGCCGCCTGCGCGGCCGCCGTACGGTACGCGCCGTAGAACACGGCGGCGAAGGCGATCAGGCCGAGTAGCCCCATGGAGCCGGCGATCACGAGCCACCCGCAGTTCGTGTCCGGCTCGATCTTCTCGAAGTTGGGCAGCATGCCGTAGTTCTGCCCGATGTGCAGCTGATAGCCGCCGGTGCCGACCCCCAGAACCGGGTTCGCCCCCACCATGTTCAGCGCCGGCTGCCACTCGATCCACCTCTTCTTGACCTCCGTCGTCGTCGGAAGTTCCCCGCCCGCGAAGTCCGCATCAGTGATGGCGGCCTCGTCGCGAACGCCTTCCTCGTAGAAGTCCATCAGCTCAACCACGTTGGCCTGGTAGTTCCGAGGGAACACCAGGGGGCTCACGGCGACGAAGAGCACGACCGCCGCCGCGAGGAGGAGGGCGGGCCTCGGCCCCTGCCGCAGGCCAAGCGCAATCAGGATGGCCGCCAGCGCCCAGAAGTGGTAGCCGGAGAGCATCGTCAGCATGCCCAAGGCCACGGTCGCCAGCAGCACGGGCTTCGTCCACTTCGGCGTGCGGAGGGAAAGCCCCACCGAGAAGAGCGCGGGCAGCACGATCAGCAAGTAGTTGCCGTAGATGCTGCGACTGCTCTTCCCGGCCAGGTGCAGCTTCTGCCCCAGCGGCGAGGCGGCAATGACCTCCCCCAGGCCGAAAGTCGAGCTGACCCGGCGGAAGGTCTCGTCCGGATTGGCCGGATCGGCCCACAGCACATACTGCCCCAGCGCGACCAGGACCATCACCACCGTGAGCGCCCCCAGCAGCCCCACGACACGCCACACACGCCCCTCATCGGTCAGGGCGTTCAGCACCAGCAGATACACGCAGACGAAATACAGGATGTACTGGGCGACATCCACGACGGCCGACTTGGTCGCCTCGGGCGAATCGGCGCGTCCCGCGGCCACCAGCGCCACCGCCACCAGGACCCCGGCCCCCAGCGGAGGCCATCTCAGCTGCCGCCACTGCCCCGTCGCGAGGGCCCAGAGCGCCCACGCGCCGAACAGCAGCGCGGCGAAGACGTCCGCCCCGGAGACGAACGGGCCGTCCTTGAGGTCCTTCGCCAACGCCGCCTGGGTTTGGGCCAGCACGAGGAGGAGCAACACTCCCCACAGCAGCCAGCCCGGCGCCTTGCGCTCCGTCATGCCCATCGCACCCTGTCGTGGCACGGGCGGCCCGCCCATGCCGCACCTTACCCCGGCGGGGGCCCGACCAAGGTCCGCGCCACGTGTCCCAGCAGCCCGATCCCCAGGATCGCCATCGGCCACGGGCCGAAGCCGCGCCGGCCGGACACCGACAGCGCGACGACCAGGGTCACAACCGTCTCGGCCGTCCGCCAGATCAGCAGCACGTTGTCCTGCGTCGGCACCTCGTACCCGGCCGCGCGCAGCGCGGCGCCGACCGCCGGAACCGCGGCCGCCAGGACGACCCCCGCGACGGCGGCAATCCCCCGGTACGGCCCGGAAGCGCCGGGGGCGCCTCCGCCCTGCCACCAGAGAAGGGCGCCGACTGCCGCCAGCACCCAGCCGGCGGTCGCGAGCCCCGGGTAGGCCGCCACAACCCACATCGGGAGCGCGTCTCCGAGCCCCGGGAGCTTCTCGAGGGTCGGGTCGACCGCCAACCGGAGAGACATCCCGGCGCCGAGGGCGCACAGGAGCTTACCCGGAACTCCGCCGGCGAGTCGGCTGCGCCCCACCGCCGCTCCCACCCCGAGCAGCAGGCCGACGAGCGCAACCATGTAGCGCTCGTGTCGTCCCAACGGCGCGAGGGGCATCACGGTCCAGACGGTCGAGACCGCCAAGGCCAGGAAGCCCAGGTGTGCCAGAGCGGCTCCGGCCCAGAGCGCCGGGGAGGCAGGCCGGCGGGGCGTGGGCCCAGGGGGGGGTGGGGCATCCATCGCGAGACGCGTGCTCCGGTCTACGGCCGAGCCGCCTGGCGTCCGGCCGTGGTACGGCCATCTGTAGTAAGAACATCAGGAACGCGCGGAAGTTGCTCCGGCGAGCTCCTCGTAGAGAGCGGCCATGTCGGCCAGCCAGCGGTCGCGCGTGTTGCGCCGGCGGACCATCTCCCGCGCTGCCGCAGCCATATGCCGGCTGAGCCCCGTTTCCACCAGGGCCCGGTCGATGGCTCGGGCGAGACTCGCGGGGGATGCCGGCTCGGCGAGATGCCCGGTCTGCCCTTCCTTCACCCAGTCGGTCACGCCGGGAATGCGGCTGGCGACGACCGGAGCTCCCGCCGCCATCGCCTCCAGCAGCGCGTACGGTCCGCCCTCCCACAGCGAGGGCAAGACGAAGCAGTCGGCGATCCCCAGCAGCGCCGGAATGTCGCTCCGCGCGCCCAAGAGGTGCACGTGCCGCCCCACCTGCAGGCGCTCGGCGAGGTCCGCCATCCCTCCGTCCTCCCCGACGGCGCCCGCGATCAGCAGATGCGCGCCTGGGTGTCGCTGGACGACTTCGGGGAGGGCCTCGATCAGGTAGCGATGCCCCTTCTGGGGACGCAGCGCCCCCACAGACACCAGAACCCGGTCCTCGGGCGCCAGACCCAGCTGAGCGCGCTTCGCGGCCGGATCGACATCGACGGCGAACACGTCCGGGTCGATGCCGTTCTCTATCACTCGCACCCGATCGGGGGGCACGATCTGCATCTCGCGCGCCAACTCGGCCTCCGAGGGCGCCACCGCCACGAGGCGGTCCGTCCACTGACCGGCCATGGCCTCGAGCCGACGGTACAGCACCATCGCGAGGGGGTCGTCCTCCATCCGGAAGGGAAAGCAGTGGGGGGTATAGACCCGCGCCGCGCGCAGTCGCCGGGAGGCCAGGCGGCCGACGAGGCCGGCCTTCGCGGAGTGACAGTGGATGATGTCGTGGTCGCCCTCCCGAAAGAGCCGCCCCAGGTAGAAGTAGCCCTGGACGTCCAGCAGCGGGCAGAAGCGGCGCAAGACGTTCCAGGGGATCGTCTCGACCGCTCCCCCCGTCGCGTCGTCAATGGCCTCGGGGAAGCCGGAATCGCGCCGACAGCTGTGGATCACGGTCTGCTGGAAGCGCGCCGGATCCAGCCCCGTCGCGAGCTCCAGCACGTGTTTCTTGCAGCCGCCCTCGACGGCTTCGACAACCTGCGCAACGCGGATCATGAGGCTGCCTTGGGGGAGGAGCGCCGCAGGCGCCTGGTCAGCTTGCCCAGCACGTGGTTGGTGACGAGGTAGAACTCCTCGATGCGCACGACGGCCGCGCTGATGAGGAAGGCGACGACGCCCACGGCCACACAGCCCAGCAGCACCAGCTTGCCGCTCGGCAGGACCCCTTGCAGCACGTGCTCGGCTCCCAGGATCGCCCCGGACATCACGGCACACGCCAGCGCGAGCTTCCCCACATAGATCAACACCGGCCCGGCCGCAATGGGACCGATGCGGGGCCTGATGAGGGCGTAGAGGATCAGCACCTTCAGGGACTTGCTGACCGAGTAGGCGAGGGCGAGCACGGTAACGTCGCCGCGCAGCACGTAGGCGCCGACCACGGCGATCCCGATGTGCACGAACACGCACCCGATGCCCACGAGGTTCGGGGTCACCGTGTCCTTCAGGGCGAAGAACCACTTGTTGATGCTGCCC
>VGFB01000505.1 GCA_016869015.1 Armatimonadota bacterium | reverse complement strand
CGCCCGCCACCGGCGAACCGCCCCTACCGGCGTCAGCGGCTTCGCGCCCACGCGCTCCAACCCATACCGAATCCACCGCAGCGCCCGATCCCGCCCCGCAAGCCCCTCGGCCTCGACGTACTCCCGGAACCAGTCACTCATCCGACTCACCTCCCGCAACGCCCTTCCACGGTTGCCTGTCGGTGATGCCTATGGCTCCGGGTCTGCCTGGGCGCCGGTGGGGGCGCGGCGAGCCCGCAAGGCGATCACCTCGGGATGCTCCGCGCCCAGCGCCTGCTCGAGGACCTGGGCCGCCTGTGCGTGCAGCGCCTCGGACGCCGGGAGGTCTCCCTGAGCGCGGCGGAGTTCGGCCATGGCAGCCAGACTACGTGCGACATCCGGGTGTTCCGGCCTCAAGACCCTCTGATGCACCGCCAGAGCGTTCTCACACAGTGGCTCCGCAGTCGCACAGTCGCCCTGTGCGATGCACGCGCGCGCCAGATCGCGCGCGGCCGTCGCGGTGTGGTGGTGTTCGTCGCCCAACCTCGCCTTGCGGATGTCCAGCGCGCGCTCGTAGAGGCGTCTCGCGTCCGCGCAGCGCCCTTGCAGCCAGCGCAGCTCGGCGAGGCTGTACAGAGTCAGGCCCGTCAGCGCCGAGTCGGCCTCCAACACCTTCGCTCGGATCGCCAGCGAGCGTTCGAGGGCCTGCTCCGCCTCGGCGTATCGGCCCTGGCGATAGTGGAGCACGCCGTGGTCGCTCAAGCTGTGCGCTACGTCCAGCCCCTCCGGGCCCTCCAGTGCCTCCCGTCGGGCCAGCTCCACGGCATAGAGGGGTTCGGCCTCCGCATACCGCGCCTGCGCAGTGTACAGGTCCGCCAGGTTGTTCATCGTGTTCACATGGCTTGAGCTGGGTTCACCCTCGCGCTTCCCCTCGAATATCTCCAGCGCGCGCCGGTACGCCGCCTCCGCCTCCGCGTAGCGCCCCTCATGGTAGTAGAGGATGCCGAGGTTGTTGTGGCTGTTGGCAACACCCAGGTCGGCATCTCCCAGGGCTCTGATCCGTCTCTCGAGGGCGTCGATCTGGTGCCGCTCCGCCTCCTCGTAACGACCCATGTAGTAGTAGAGCACCCCGAGGTTGTTCAGGCTGGTGGCGATGCGCGGGTCGTCCGGCGCCAGCACCTTCCGGTTGATCGCGAGCGCCCGCAGAAACAGCGGCTCCGCCTCGGCATAACGGCCCAGCTTCTGGTGGGTATTCCCGAGAACGGCGAGGCTGGCGGCGGTATCGGCGTGCCCCAGCCCCATGAGTCGGTCGCCAACCTGCTCCGCCCGGTCATACAGGGTCTTCGCATGGTCGGTCCATCCCTTGCGCGCGAACCCGTCGGCGTAGGACAGGAGCGTCTGGGCGCGGGTCGCGCTCTCACGGTGCTCGATGCCCAGTACTCTCTCGCAGATGTCATACGCGCGCACGAGGCTCGTGACAGCCGCGGCGTAGTGGTCCGTCCCGAGCCCAATGTAGGCGCTCGACAAGATGGAGAGCGTTCGGCTGAGGTCCGGCCCCTCGCCCATGCCGGCCTCGAACGCCTCCGCCGCCTGTTCCAGTAGCTCCCTCGCCTCCTCGAAGCGACCCTGAGCGTCCCGCAGCAGTCCGAGATTGTGCCGGGGCGTGCCCGCGTGATGGGGGCCCTCACTGTACGTTTGCTCAAATATCGATAGTGCTCGCGCCAAGTACTCCTCCGCCTCGTCATGCCTCCCCGGATAGATCAGGACTAGGCCCAGGTCGTTGAGGCTCAGGGCAAGGTCGAAGTGGTCTGGGGGTAGCTCAACCTCGCGGATCGCCAGACCTTGACGGCAGTACTCCTCAGCCTCCGCGAACAGCCGCTCGCGCTCGGCAGGGCCCTCCTCGTCCCCCGCCTGCTCCCGGCGGAGATCCCCCAGGCAGTTCAGAATCGTGGCCACATCGGCGTGGTCGGGGCCGTGCACGCGCGTCGCCATCTCGAGGGCTTCGCGGTACAAAGCGTCTGCCTTGCCGAAGTCGTCCTTCTCCTTGAGGACCCAGCCTGTCTGGCACAGGAGCATCGCCGCCTCCGCCGTGGCGACTCCATGCTCGCGGAGGTGCTGGATACACGCCTGCTGGTGGGGCAGGAGGTCGAAGCAGCACTGCCAGTGGCCGAAGTCCTGGTGGGGATAGGCGTGTCGGACCGCCCGCGCCGCTCGCTCAGCCCACTGCGCCTGCGAGTCTCCGAGCCTGCTTCGGATGGCCCTCTGCGTCTCCCGGTGAAGCGACAGCGCCTTTGTGTCGGCGTTGTGCGCCAAGCCGGCCCAGTCACGGGCCGTCTGCACGGCGATGCGCCATTCGTGCTCCGGGATCCCAGGTCGGATAGTGTCGGTCAGCGGGACACGACAGCGTGTGAAGAACGATTCGGGGATGTTGTCCGGCGCAAGGTATGCGCAGAGCTTCAGAACGTCCCCAGCCATGGGGTTGCTGGTCTCTGCCCCGTTCAGACAACGATCCAACCCGGAGCACGCGGCCGGCGGGTCATACGGTCCGCTCTCGTTGAGGCCGTCAAGCGCCATCAGCGGATCGTGCCGGCATTCGGCTAGCCACTCGGCGGGGCGGGTTCCGCTCATCCGCAGGTACGTGCCCGCCCGGTCCAGGAAGAGCGGTAGCCCGTCGGCGGCGTGGTGAAGGACCGCCGCGGCCTTCCGGTCGTCGGACACCCCATCGCCGAGTGACGCCGGCGTGCCTGCCAGGTCGCAGCTCTCCAGGAGGAACTGCACGCCTTCCTCCTCCGTCATGCGTTCTACAGGCACGACGCGCGCCCACTTTGAGACGGGCCCGCGCTCGACGGTCGTCATGAGGACGCAGCCGTTCGCTCCGGTGGGCACGTAGGACAGGGCGGTGTCCGGTTTCGTGACGTTGTCGAGAATCAGGAGCCAGTCATCGTTCTCATCAAGCCAGGCTTGCACCTCGCGCACGATCGTCTTCGCGGCCCGGGTGCGCGGTGTGTAGTCCAACACGCGCTGAGCGATCCGAGCGAACGCCGCGTCCAGGTCGGCTTCGGTCTCCGCCGGAGCAAACATCACCCAATCGTAGCCGTCGCGATGCCGGAGGGCGTACTCAATCGCTGTCCGCGTCTTCCCGACACCGGACCGGCCCGCCAGCGCGACACGGGCGCCCGGTCCGAGCCTCTCGCGCAGCACTTGCAGCACCGGTTCGCGGCCGGTGAAGAACTGCGAGGTGGTCGGCACGTTCACCAGCACGCCGGCCCTGCGCGCCCGCGCGGGGCGAGATCGGGCACGGGCGGCCTGGTACTCCGGCCATTCAAGCAACTCGCATAGCGCCGTCAGCGCGACGTCCAGGTCCGCTGGCCCGAGGCCCGGCTCCCGGTGTGCGGCCCTGTTGCCCAGTCTGGCGATGCACTGGAGGCGCTCCCTGACGTCCTGGGGCAGTCCGCCCTGGGCGTCGAAGCGGTCCACCATCGGGTTCAGGGTCGGAGCGTTCATGCCCCAGTTGTGGTTGTCTCCCGCCACCTTCCGGAGCACAAGCTCGCCCATGCTCCGTACGCTAACGAGGGCCTGGTACACGTACTTGGGCCCCAGAAGGCCTGCGAGCTCGCGGGCCACGGCCTCGAGTTCCCCCGTACCGGCCGTACCGTCCCTGAGGCGCCGGATGAGCTCATTCCGCTTCACCGAAGTCACCTTCCCTTTGTGCCAGTCTGTCGCCCGTTCCTGCCCATCGAGGCCCTACGGTCCGCCCTCTAGATGATCGCTTCGGGGTCGGACGGCCAGCGGATCGCTTCCGTGTGTCGTCCCAGGTCGCGGGCCAGGCCTTCCCATTGAGCCGGAAGAGCCGCCGCGCCCGGCTCATTGAGCACCCAGATCCGCTCCAGCACCGATCCCAGGGCCTCGCCCGCGCGCCGCAGGTTGTCGAGCACGAGGTCCACTTGCTGGGCGTAGCCGCTCCCCGGACGCAGCCCATGGCCGCGCGCCAGCAGCTCCAGGCGCCGCAGCCCGTCCTGGAACACCGCCACCGCATCCTCTCGCGCCGGGGGGGCGGGTGTCTCCTCAGGGGCTATGAGCCCCTCCGCGAGTGCCCACAGGTTCGCCTGAAGCGGGGCGAACAGCTGCGTGGCGAGATAGACCTCCGCCAACCATCGCCTCTCGAAATCCGGGTGTCTGCGGAAGGGGTAGGGGGCGTTGAGGGGCTTGACGGCGGCATGGGGAAACGTCTCGTGGAGGAGCCGCAGCTCCGACTTCTCCGGCACAATGCGGTGGGTGATCTCCTGCCTTGCATAGTGATAGTCGCTGGTGGCGACGAACCATGCCTCCGGCTGGTCGCGCCCGAAGAGCCTCTTGATCAGCTTGATCGTGAACCGGACATTGTCGAACGTGTTGCCGGCC
>VGFB01000504.1 GCA_016869015.1 Armatimonadota bacterium | reverse complement strand
AGACCATCTCGACTCTGGGTGCAGAGCTAACGAAAGCCAAAGAGGAATCGCGGAATCTGCGAGGGGCGGTTGCGCGGTCAAAGGGCAGGGTGAGCCGGCTCGCTACGTCAGAAGGGCCGCGCTTCCTGAGGGATAGGAGCTAGTTTCCGATCGATTTCTGTAGGGGAGAGATGGAAAGGCCCCTCACGGAGCTTGACCAGCAAGCCCGTGAGGGGTTTGTCTCCTTGAAGCGCAAACAACAAGGAGACATCAAGTGTGGCAGAAACTGCTCCGCGAGTCCAGTTTCTTCATGGTGCTTCTGCGCTACGACAGGGACCTCGCCGCCCAGGCGCGTGCGGGCCGATGCCCGCACTGCGGGGCAGCTGTTCACTTCGCCCGATACCTGCGCAAGCCACGCGGCGCTCCGACGGGGGTGCCCCCGGACTATGACCTCCGCGACAGCTTCTGCTGTTCGCGGGAGGGGTGCCGCAAGCGGCTGCTGCCGCCGTCGTTGCGGTTCTTTGCCCGGCGGGTGTATCTGGGGCCGGTGTTCGTGCTGGTCTCGGCGATGGTCAATGGGATCACGGAGAAGCGGGCCATGGCGCTTCGGGAGCTGGTGGGGGTCAGCCGACGGACCCTGGAACGATGGCGAAAGTGGTGGCGCGAGCTCTTTCCTCGCAGCGAGTTCTGGCGGGCGGCGAGAGGCCGTTTCGCGCTGGCCCCGGCTCCTTCATGCCTGCCTGCCTCGCTGGTGGAGCGCTTCGGTGAGCCTGGTAGCGGCGGCTGTGCTCTCGCAGCGCTGAAGTTCCTGCTCCCCCTGAGCGGCGGACCGCGCTGCCCGATGGAGGGGTAGGATCCCGCAAAGGATGCGGGCTGCCGTCGGACCGCCCCAGCGGGTACAACCACCTGCATGGGACAGGCAGGCACACACGACGGGGGCACCCTTTCCAGAGCGGAGCGTTGGGCGCGTTTTCGCTTCTCGGTGATTGGGCCGCTTCTGTCCTCGCCGCCCGAGCGGGGAGAACTGCGCGCGGAGCTGGCACGAGTGGCCGCCAGGAGCTACCAGCACCCGATCAGCGGTGCGGCGGTCTGCATCGGCCTTTCCACCGTGGAGCGATGGTACTACGCGGCTCGCGACGTCGCCGACCCGCTGCGGGTGCTGAGGAATCGGGTGCGCAAGGACGCCGGCGAGCACCCCAGTGTTGGACTACTACTGCGCGATGCGATCCGCGCCCAGCATCATCAGCATCCCAGTTGGAGCTATCAGCTGCATTACGACAACCTGGCCGCGCAGGCCGGCAGCCGTCCCGAACTGAAGCCGCTTCCCTCCTACGCCGTGGTGCGCCGCTGGATGAAGTCGCAGGGCCTCTTTCGCCGCAAGCGCATCCGTGCGCGGCACACCGCCGGAGCGCTCATCGCCGAGCAGCGCCTGGAGCGCCTTGAGGTCCGAAGCTACGAAGCCGAGTTCGTGGGCGCCCTGTTTCACGCCGACTTCCACAGCGGTTCGCGCCAAGTGCTGACGAGGGACGGTCGCTGGGTCACCCCCGAGCTTCTGGCGATTCTGGACGACAAGTCGCGTCTGTGCTGCCACGGCCAGTGGTACCTGGCCGAGACCGCCGAGAACTCCACCCATGGGTTGGTGCAAGGCCTGCTCAAGCGCGGACTGCCGCGGGCACTGATGACCGATAACGGCCCTCCGTTCATCGCTGTGGAGTTCGAGCAAGGGCTGCGCGACCTTGGAATCATCCACGAGCTGACACTGCCATATTCGGCTTACCAGAACGCGAAACAGGAGGTCTTCTGGGTTCCGGTTGAGACGCGACTGCTGGCGATGCTGGAAGGCGTCGAGGAGCTCACCCTCCAGCTTTTGAACGATGCCACGCAGGCCTGGATCGAGCTGGAGTATAACCGCAGCGTTCACTCCGAGATCGGCACCTTACCGCTGGAGTGCTTTCGCTCGGCCAAGAGCGTGCTGCGCGACAGCCCGTCGGTGGACGCCCTTCGGCAGGCCTTCCGCATCAAGGCGAGCCGTTCGCAGCGGCGAAGCGACGGGACGGTGAGCCTCGAGGGGGTGCGCTTCGAGATCCCCAACCGTTTCCGTCACATCGAGCGGCTGGAGCTGCGCTACGCCCGCTGGGATCTGAGCTCGGCGGATCTGGTCGACGAGCGCTCGGGGGCGCTGCTGGCTACCATCTTCCCGCTCAACAAGCTGGCCAACGCGGACGGACGCCGACGGCACCTGGAGCCGGCGGGCCCCACCCCTGCGCCGCCTCCCTCCGAGATGGCGCCGCTGCTGAAAAAGCTCCTGGCCGACTACGCGGCCGCGGGTGTGCCGCCGGCGTACATCCCCAAGGAGGACCTCCGATGAACAAGAGCCTGCTGACGCTGTTCGGCTTGGCGTTCAACCCCTTCGCCCCCGAGGTGCCCACCGAGTCACTTCGCCTGACACCTGCCCTGGAGAGTTTCTTCTGGAAGATCCAACAGACACTGCTGCGCGAGGGCGGCTTTGCCCTGATTGTCGGGGAGTCCGGCTGCGGCAAAAGCGTCGCGCTGCGCCTGCTGGCGCAGCAGCTGGCCCGCGAGAGCGAGCTGGTCGTCGGAGCCATCTCGCGCCCCCAAGCCAACGTCGCCGATTTCTACCGCGAGCTCGGCGAGGTCTTCGGCGTTCCCCTGCGCCCCCATAACCGATGGGGCGGCTCGAAGGCCCTGCGGGAACGCTGGACCACCCATATCGAGACTACCCTCATGAGGCCGGTGCTCTTGGTCGACGAGGCACAGGAGAGCTCAACGGCGGTACTGAACGAGCTGCGGTTCCTCGGCAGCACCCGCTTCGATTCGCGGCAGATCCTCACCGTGGTGCTCGCGGGGGACACACGGCTGGTGGAGAAGTTCCGCCAGGATGATCTCCTTCCCCTCGGCAGCCGCATCCGCACCCGGCTCGCCCTGGAAGCGGCCTCCGCCGAGGAGCTGCGCTCGACGCTGAAGCACCTCATCGCGGCTGCCGGCAACTCTGCCCTCATGACTCCCGAGCTCGTCGCCACGCTTTCCGAGCACGCCCTGGGTAACTATCGGGTGCTGATGACCCTTTGCGGCGAGCTGCTGAGCGCGGCAGCCCGCAAGGAACTGCCACGGCTCGACGAGAAGCTGTATCTGGAGCTTTTCTCGGTGCCGAAGGCCGCGGCGAGCCCAGCGGCCGCCCGCACACGGCGATAGCGGTGGCACCGGAAGCACTCCACGTCCTGCGGGCTGCCCAGATCATCGACCCTCAGGCGGGCGATTCCCGCTGGCTGGTGGAGCCGCTGTGGAGTGCGGGGGCGGTGGGCATCATCGGCGGCGCCCCCAAAAGCTGCAAGACGTGGCTTGCCCTGGAGCTGGCGGTGGCCGTCGCCTCCGGCAGCCCGTGCCTCGGCCGTTTCCCGGTGGCGACGGCAGGTCCGGCGCTCGTGTTCGCCGCCGAGGACGCTCCGCATCACATCAAGGGCCGTATCGAGGGCCTGGCCCTCGCCCGCGAGCTGGACTTCAGCACACTGGATGTCCGCCTCATCGTGGAAAACGCCCTGCGGTTGGACCGAGCCGAGGATTTGCGTCGACTTCGTCTGACCCTGGCCAGCCACCGGCCCAGGCTCCTGGTGCTCGATCCCTACGTGCGGTTGCAGCGCGCTGACGAGAACGATGCTCGCCAGGTGTCGACTATCCTTTCGGCCCTCCGCGAGCTGTCACGCACCTTCGGGGCCGCTGTCGCCCTGGTCCACCACGCCCGCAAAAACGGCGCCGACGTGCCCGGGCAGGCGCTCCGGGGCAGCGGCGACTTCTGGGCCTGGGGAGACTCCAACCTCTACGTCGCCCGCAGGCGCGACGGCTTGCTGCTCACCATCGAGCACCGTTCGGCTCCTGCGCCCGCTCCGCTGTCGCTACGTCTGCTGCCGGCAGAGCCCGCCGGTGACGACTGCCCGGTGCGCCTGGAGGTTCAAGACGCTCCGTCACCGACCGCCGACGCCGCCCCGCCGAAACCCAGCGGTCCACGCAGTGGCAGGAGCGCCCTGTCGCAGCGCATCCTGTCCTATCTGGCCCAGGGCGGCCCCAGTCCACACCGCGCCCTTCGCGGCGCCCTGCATGTTCGTGACGCCCGCCTCAGCGAAGCCCTGCGCAGCCTGGAATCCTCAGGCCGCGTCGCCAGGACCCCCCGCGGCTGGAGGCTCATCCCGAGTTGATGACCGTTTCCCTATGGCCCCTCCCTCAAGAGTGACGGAAACGCGGAAACCGGAAACACGGCAATCTCACTGCGGTCTCGGGTAGCGGTCTGCAGTGGATACATCGGCAGACAAGAAACCGATTCTCACCCTCATGCAGCGCGATCGAATGGCCCTCAAATATCGCGATCACTCTCACAAAGCCTCATCG
>VGFB01000503.1 GCA_016869015.1 Armatimonadota bacterium | reverse complement strand
CGGCAGCGGGGGCTGGGTCGCGCTGGACGTGCGGGCCGGGGGCGGGGTGATGCGCGGGCTCTTCGCCGTCGATGGGACGCTGCACGAGACCGGCATGTTAGTAGGTTCCCAGCAGGAGCGGGTCTGCAGGATCGATGTCGCGCCGGGCTCGAAGCGCACCATCCGCATCGAGACGATTCCCGAGTCGGCGTCGAACTACCCCGTCCAGCTGGTGATCCACTCTCAGATCCGCGACTGACGAGTCCCTTCTCCCCTACCGAGGCTCGCCCATGAGGCTGCGCGAGGCGGGCGAAATCGCGTTCCTGGGGGCACTCCGGCAGGCCCTGGCCGGCGGCGGACCCTCCGTGCGTGTCGGCCCCGGCGACGATGCTGCGGTCGTCGACTGCCCCCCCGGCCGCTCCCTGGTCGTCAGCTGCGACGCCGCCGTCGAGGGCCGTCACTTCCGGCGCGCGTGGTTCTCCGAGCCGGAGATCGGGGCCCGGGCCGTCCGCTCCGCGCTCAGCGACCTCGCGGCGATGGGGGCTTGCCCTGCGGCCGCGCTGCTGACCCTCATCGTGTCTCCCGACGAGGAAGTGGCGCTGGCCCAAGCGCTGGTGGAGGGCGCCGGGGCCGCGGCCGCCGAGCTGGGAGCGCCGCTGGTGGGCGGCGAGACCGTCGGCAGCGCGGGTCCGCTGACGCTCGACGTGCTGGTGGCCGGGTTCGTCCGCAGCGGTCGCGAATTGCGGCGGAGCGGGGCGCAACCCCAAGATGTTGTCGCGGTCAGCGGGACGCTCGGCGACTCGGCGGCCGGCCTCGCGGCGCTGACCGCCGGGCTCACCGGGCCCGAAGCGGAGGCCGTGGTTCGACGCTACAAGGTCCCCGAACCCCGACTCGCCCTCGGAGCCCTACTGACCGACTGCGAGGGGGTCCACGCCGCCATTGACGTCAGCGACGGCCTCTTGCAGGATGCCGGGCACGTCGCTGAGCAGAGCGGCGTCGCCATTGAGCTCTTCGCGGAGGCCCTGCCCCTCTCCCCCGCCGCCCGGGTCGTCGCCCGGGAGCTCGGTCTCGATCCGTTGGCTTGGGCCCTCAGCGGCGGCGAGGACTTCGAGTTGCTGATCACCGTCTCCGGCCCGGAGTATGGGCGCGTGCAGCACCGGGCGCGGCGGGACTGCGGGATCGAGCTGCTCGCCATCGGGCAAGTGAGCGATGGACAGGGCGTGAGCGTGCGCCGCCTCGACGGTACCTCAGGGCAGCTTCCCTCCACCCCGGGCTGGGACCACTTCCGCTGCGGGTGACCCTCCGCCGGCTTCAGGCTTGCCCGGGCTTCCTGGCGACGATCGCGAGAGAAACACCGATCGGCAGGGCAACGCGGCGCATGACGGCGTTCTCGACGTCCATCAGCGCAATCAGGGCTCGGTTGGCCATCGCCGGCACACGGATGATGCCCGTCTCCGGCGGCGCGCGACGCAGGCGGGTAGTCGCCCGCTGGAGGAGTCTCACGACGAGGGCCAGCGGGAACAGCGCCGACAGCCCGAACGACAGCTTCTCGACCCGCAGCCCGGCCGACTCGACCAGCCTTCGCGCGCCCCGCCGGCCGTAGCGGCGCCGATGCCCGAGGGCCTCGTCGTGAGAGCTCCACAGCAAGCCCAGCGCCGGCAGCGTGAGGATCAGCGCGCCCCCCGGCCGCAGCAGCCGCGCGGCCTCCTCCACTGCCAGTCGGTCGTCGTCCACGTGCTCCAGCACATCACACAGCACCACCGCGTCGAAAGCCCCCGACCGGAAGGCGGCCCGCTGGACGTCGCACTGGACCAGCCGCTGCAGGCCCCGTTCCCGGGTCGTCAGGATCGCCTCCGCCGACAGGTCGGCCCCGTAGGCCTGTCCGCGGGCCGCCAGCTCGGCCAGCAGCGCTCCCGCGCCACAACCCCCATCCAAGACGGTCGGAGTCTCCATCCCGAGGTCGTCCAACAGGCCGAGTGCCAAGCGTCGCCGCGCCACGAACCACCAGTAGTGGTCCTCCAGTTCCCGCATCTCCTCGATGTGCCTACGAAGCATCGCGGCGGCCACCTGACAAAACATCGAACGGGCGTTTGACAGCCTCGCACAGATGTGCTATGCTTCCACTGGCGCACGTCGGCATAACGAGGTGAAACCCATGCGAAGCAGAGACCTCAACGAGAAACGCCGCCGGATCCTGGAGTTCATCGTCAAGGCCACGGAGCAGCACGGGTACCCGCCGACGGTGCGCGAGATCGGCGAGGCCGTCGGGCTCAAGTCGAGTTCCACGGTGCACTTCCATCTGAAGATCTTGACCGAGCTCGGATACCTCCATCGCGACGGCTCGCTCACGCGAGCTCTTCGCCTCAGCGAGGAGGGGCAGGCCGTCGGCGGCGAGGCTCACCCCCACTCGAAGCGCGACGGCGCCGCCTCGGCAGCGCGCTGGCTTCCCCTGGTCGGCGAGGTCGCTGCCGGCCAGCCGGTGTTCGCCGTGGAGGACTGCGAGGACCTCGTTCCGCTCCCGGCCCAGTTCGTGCCCAATGGCGACGCCTTCATGCTGCGCGTATCGGGGGACAGCATGATTGACGCGGGGATTCACGACGGCGACTGCGTCATCGTCTCGCGCTCGGACTCAGCCAGCGAGGGCGACATCGTGGTCGCCCTCCTGGAGGACGAGGCAACCGTTAAGTACTTCCATCGGCACCCCGACGGCGTCGAGTTGCGGCCGGCGAACCCGGCCTTCCGGCCCATCGTCGCCGAGGATGTGCAGGTCCTCGGCAAGGTCACCGGGTTCCTGCGGTCCCTGGGTTAGCGCGCGGTCGCCGTGCGCGGTTGTGGGAGGGGCTCCGGCCCCGACCGTTCGGGGCTGAAGCCCCTCTCACGACCCCCGAAGCCATGGTGGACACGCCGCCGGCGCAGGTGGAGCCCCTCACTGCCCTTCCGGCAGCCGCCGGACCACCAGGACCGTCGTGTCGTCGATGGCCGCGACGCGACGATGGCGCTCCGCGGCCTCGACGACGGCCCCAATCACGGCCGCGGCGCCCGTGCCAAGGACCGGCCGCGCCGCCCCCACTACTCCCGCAGTGTCGAAGGGCTCCCACTTCGACCCCATGGCCTCCGTGAGACCGTCCGTGCAGCACACGAGGCAGTCGCCCGGCCCCAACCGGGCCGCCGCCTCCGCGTAGGCGACCTCCTCCTCCACGCCCAGCACGATGTCCCCGGTGAACAGCAGCTGCGGGTCGGCCTCCCCGTCCGCGCGGAGCAGCACCGGGGGCACGTGACCGCAGTTGGCGTACCGCAGCTCCCCTGAAGCGAGGTCGACTGCCCCGCAGAAGAGACTCACGAAGCTATTGGGCGGCAGCGTCTTGGCCAGTGTGGCGTTCAGTCGGCCCGCGATGGCCGCCGGCGACAGCCCTTCCAGGATCGCCTCCCGCAGCGCGCTACGGACCAGCGAGAGGTGCATCACGCCGTAGATGCTCTTTCCCGCGACGTCCGCCACGGCAACGAAGAGGCGACCGTCCGGGCCCGGCAGAGCGTCGTAGTAGTCGCCGCCCACCGCGCTGGCGGGAGAGAACCGCGCCTCCAGTTCGTACCCCGGTGGCGTCGGGAGCTCGTCAGGCAGCATGGCCGCCTGTACCTGCCGGGCCATGCCTAGCTCCCAATCGAAGCGTTCCCGTTGGCGGCGCTCGGCGTCCAGGGCGCGCGTCAGGTAGCCGATCACGACCCCGGCCACCAGGAACATCACCGCCCGCGTCGGCAACTCGGTCCTCAGGGCATCCATGTCGACCTGCTGACCCTCAACGGTGAGAACGAGGACGGTGACGCAGAGCGTGGCGGCCAGACCGACGATGACCCCGCCTTCCCGATGGAACCAGATGGCCGCCACAGCCACGACGACGAAGTAGAAGTTGAGATACAGGTCGGCCATGTAGCCCAGGCGGCTCAGGTCGTGGATGATCGCCGTCAGCAGCAGGAGGTCGACGACGACAGCGGAGACCCGCTGGATGGCGATGCGCCGCCTTAGCAGCAGGCCCCACACCGGGCGCTCCAGAAGCTCCTGTCGGCGGCGTTGGGTCAGCCATTGACGGCTGTAGACGTACGCCAGCATCAGGGCCAACGTGTAGACGGCCGCCACAACGCCCATGACGAGGGCCGGCCAATCCACGGTGTAGACCGGCCCGATCCCGGCGCTGAGCGTGAAGGCGATGATGATGGCGAAGCGGAATAGCGCCACCACGAGGTCGGAGTCCTCGGAGGGCTCCGTCCGGTACGCTCGCCTCGGGATGTAGCGGGTCGTCTGGCGCAACGTTGACTCCGGCCCCGGTGAGTCTCGGGGCCACGGGGATGCACGCCTGGCGCGTCATTTCGCGTTGGGCAAGGAGCGGTCCTCCCCTACCTCGGCCAC
>VGFB01000502.1 GCA_016869015.1 Armatimonadota bacterium | reverse complement strand
CTCCGAGATCACCGCCCCGGTGGTGGACTACAGCAAGGGCTACCCATACTTCGAGAAGACACCCGAGCTGGGCAGCGTCACCTACGCCGACTTGCGCACGGGGAAGGTGACCATCCTGGGCAAGGAAGTGCCGACTGCTTCCCTGTCGAGTTACTCGAAGGCCAAGACCATCGCCGAGACGCTCAAGGACTGGATCAAGCAGGGCAACTTCCTGCTGAGCGAACCCGTCCAGCCGCTGCCCTCGGCGGACTCGGACTACACGTTCAAGCTGCTGCCCGAGCGGCCGGTCAACGGAGGGGGAACCTAGCCGTGGCTTCGCACAAGGTCGTTCTGCATTTCCCGCTGCACCAGCTGAACCAGCCCGTGGTCAACAACCTCATCAAGCGGTACGACCTGGATTTCAACATCCTGCGGGCGGAGGTCACGCCGAACGAGCGGGGCTTCGTCGTCCTGGAGTTGACGGGCGAGGAACAGAACTTCTGCGACGGCCTCGCCTGGCTGGACACGTTGGGCGTGACGGTTCAACCGCTGAGCGAGGACGTGGTGCGGCTCGACGACCGCTGCACCCACTGCGGGGCGTGTGTGACCAGCTGTCCCGTCGACGCGCTCTACGTGGATCGCCCCAGCCAGGCGGTGATCTTCGATCAGGAAGCCTGCATCGGCTGCGGGATCTGCGTGGATGTCTGTCCGCCGCGGGCGATGGTCGTGCAGTTCTGAGGCGCATCGACCGGCGGCAAGCGTTGAAGAGAGGAGCCGGGCACTGACCGGCTCCTCTCTCCGCTCTCGGACGTGGAGGACGGCTCGCGCCAATGGCGGAGCAACGGGCGGTCATCGAGATTCGGGGCATGACGTGCGCGGGCTGCGTGGGGAACGTCGAGCGCGCGCTCGGCCGCACCGCGGGCGTGCTCGAAGCCGCCGTGAACCTCGCCGCGGGAAGCGCCACCGTGCGCTTTGACGCCGAGGCGACCTCGCCCGAGGCGCTGGCCGGGGTCATCTCGGCGGCCGGGTACGCTGCGCGGACGGCGTCCGAGACCGAGACCGAGGCACAGCGGCACGCGCGCCAATCGGCCGCCGACGCCGACGCCGATCGGGCCCAGCTTCGGGCGATTCTCCTCGGTGCCGCGTTGACGGCTCCCCTCGTCGGGGTCCCTTTCCTGGCGCACTTCCCCGGGCAGGTGTACTTGCTGTTCGCGCTGGCCACAGGAGTGCAGGCGCTGCTAGGGAGGGAGTTCTACCGCAGCGCCCTCTCCGCCCTGCGCCACGGCGCCACGAACATGGACGTGCTGATCGCGATGGGCTCCACCACGGCCTACGCCTACAGCGTGGCCATGGTGCTCATCGACCCGCACGCACACAGCTACTTCGATGCCGCGGCTGCGCTGCTGCTGATCATCACAGTGGGGAAGTACCTGGAGGCCCACGCTACCCGCCGCACATCCCGGGTCCTCCGCAAGCTCGCCGCCCTGACCGGCAGGGAGGCCTCGGTGCTGCGCGAGAGCGGGGAAGTGCGGCTCCCGATCGAGCAGCTGATGGTGGGTGACATCGTCGTGGTTCGACCGGGGGAGAAGGTACCGACCGACGGCCTCGTGACCGAAGGCGAGTCGGAGGTCAACGAGGCGATGGTAACGGGTGAGCCGATGCCCGTTTCGAAGCGTCCCGGCGGTCAGGTCATCGGGGGCACGCTGAACGAGGACGGGACCTTCCGTTTCCGGGCCACCAAGGTCGGCAGCGAGACGGCCCTGGCGCAGATCATCGAGCTCGTGCGCCAGGCGCAGGCCTCCAAGCCCCCGATCCAGCGCATCGCCGATCGCGTCGCGGCGGTCTTCGTACCGATCATCCTGGCGGTCGCGGTGCTGACCTTCGCCCTGTGGATGCTGCTCGGAGGGCCGGAGGCGCTCGGCGAGGCCGTCGTGGCGACGATCTCGGTTCTGGTGGTGGCCTGCCCGTGCGCGTTGGGGATCGCGACACCGGCCGCGGTGGCCGTGGGCACGGCCGTCGGGGCCGAGCACGGCGTGCTGGTGCGCCACGCCGCGGCGTTGGAGGCGGCCCAGGATCTGGATGTGCTGCTGCTGGATAAGACCGGCACCATCACGGTTGGGCGGCCCGAGGTCACCGAGGTGGTTGGAGGGACGGGGTCGGCGGAGACCGAGGTCCTGCGGATCGCGGCGGCGGTGGAGAGCGGCTCGGGACACCCCCTGGCGAGGGCCGTCGTGAGGGCGGCGCAGGAGCGTGGAATCGCGGGAACCGCGGCGACGGAGTTCCGCGCCCTACGCGGCCGGGGGGCCGAAGCTCGCCTCGACGGCGCGGAAGCGCTGGTCGGCAGCGAAGCTCTGATGCGCGAGCGAGGCGTTGGTACCGACCGCTTGCAGGAGGATCGTGCACGACTGGAGGCCGAGGGCAAGACCGTGGTCACGGTGGCGCTGGCCGGGCGCGCCCGGGGCCTCATCGCGCTGACCGATCGCCCGAAGCCGGGGGCACAGCAGGCCATCGCGGCTCTGAAGGCCCGCGGCCTCGAGCTGGTGATGGTCACCGGGGACGCCCTGGCGCCCGCCGAGGCCGTAGCGCGGGAGGTCGGGATCGGCCGGGTGGAGGCGCACGTGCTGCCCGAGGACAAGGTGCGAGTGGTCCGCGCGTTTCAGGAGCAGGGCAAGCGCGTTGCGATGGTGGGCGATGGCGTCAACGACGCGCCAGCGCTGACCCAGGCGGACATCGGAATCGCCATTGGAGCGGGCTCGGACGTCGCCGTTGAGGCCGGTGACCTGATCCTGACCAGCGGCGACCTCGCGGCGGTTGTGCGCGCCGTGCGCCTCAGTCAGGAGACCATGCGCCGCATCCGACAGAACCTCTTCTGGGCCTTCGCGTACAACCTCCTGGGCGTGCCGCTGGCGGCCCTCGGCGTGCTGGGGACCTACGCGCCCATCATCTGCGCCGCCGCGATGGCCCTCTCCGACCTGTGCGTCGTGGGGAACGCCTTGCGGCTTCGCCGGTTCAGGCCCTGACGGACACTTGCGGACTCAGCCCCTCGGCAGGACCTTCGCGGCGCGCGGCGAACAGTGAAGGACACCGTTCGCGACAACCGTGCCGATCGCGAACGCATCCCTGGGGGCGGCGGCTCCCGACCGGTTTGCCGCGCCCCGCTTCGAGGTGGTGATACCCGATGGCCAAGGGACGGGAGAGGCCAAAGAAGACCTCTCAAGGCATGGTGACCAAGAAGGACCGTAAGGAGAAGCTCAAGAAGCACCGCGAGAAGGAGCGGGCCAAGACGGCCTGACGCTCTCCGGCGACCGATGCGGACACAACGACGGGCTTGCGGCTGCGCCAGATCTCAGGGCGCCGAATCCGCAGGCCCGTCTGGCTTTCCACCCCACGCGGCGGCGAACTTCTCTTGACATCCGAGCGTTCTACTATTATAGATAGTATATAGTGGAGTCGCCGGAGGCGAACAGTCGTGGGGACGAACCCGTTACACAGGCGCTCAGGGTTCACGCTGGTGGAGTTGCTGGTTGTCATCGCGGTGCTCGCGGTGCTGGCCGCGCTGCTGTTCCCGGTGCTGCAGTCGGCGCGTCACAAGGCCTGGGAGGCGACCTGCGCGAGCAACCTGCGTCAGCTCGGGGTGGCCGTCGAGATGTACGCACAGGACCACGACGAACGCTTCCCGCCGTCGTACGTGTTGGGGGCCTCCCCGTACGCCTCCTGGCGCGAGGCTGTGCAGCCCTACGCGGTGAGCCGCGACCTGCTCGGCTGCCCGGCCTGGGAGCATCGGGGCGCGAAGGCCGGCGAGTTGCCGCCGGAGTTGCAGGCGACCTACGCGATGAACGCCTGGCTCTCGCCGCCCGATCTCACGGCGGCGGGAGGCGCGGCTGGGGGGCCGGTGGGTCTGGGCTCCGTCGAACAGCCGGCGGGAACGGTGATGCTCTGCGATGCCGGCTACAGTAACGTCCCGGTTGCCCTCGACTGGGACCACTACCTCACGCTGGGGATGCAAGAGCAGGTGCTGCCGACCGAGCGGCACCACGACGCCGCCAACTTCTGCTTCGTGGATGGTCACGTGAAGAAGCTGCCCGAATCCGCGACGCGCGCGCCGGAGTATCTGTGGGACCTGCAGTAGGGCCTCGCGGCCCGATCCAGCGTCGCCGGACCGCGAGGGGGCGCGGCCGAGCACCCAAGGAGGGAGCCCCAAGATGAGACGCAAGGCACTCATTCGCAACCTGGCCCTGTTGACCGCGGCCCTGATCGCCGTGGGCTCAATCGGCCCGCCCGAGCCCGTGAGGGCGGCGGACGGCGTCCGGATCGGCCAGCGGTGGGTCTATGACTGGGCGTGGCAGGGGTACTACGTGCTGTACAACGCCTACTGCCAGCGGGGGCGCGCGTACGTCATCGAGGTC
>VGFB01000501.1 GCA_016869015.1 Armatimonadota bacterium | reverse complement strand
GCCGGTGCTCCCCCCCGCGTTCTCCATGGTCTGCCGGGAGAGCCGCAGGGATGGCCACTGCGGATAGGTGATGGACAGGTTCGAGTTGTGCCGCACCGCGCGAATGTCCAGCGTGGTCGGCGGCTCCGGGTCATCCTGCAACAGCCCGTCCCGCGCCCGGTAGTCTCCGTCGGAGCCGATCCCGCCGTAGTAGCCGCTGTACCCGTAGGTGTAGCCCGAGTTGGTCTTCACGTCCGAGAAGTTGTGGGCGAACTGGATGTGCTCGTTCGGCCGCCAGCCGACCGCGGCGTTCAGGCCCTTCTCGCTGCGGAAGAAACCGACCGTGTCGACGTAGCTGAAGGTAGGATCGATGTTGCGGTACTGGAGGTTCACGTCGAACTTCGAGCCGCCGCTGTACCGCGCTCCTGCGCTCAGCGCGTTGCCGGCCTCCGAGCCGCCGAGGGGATCGCTGCGGGCCAGCGCGAAGTCCCAGCTCAGGGCGTCGTTCAGCCGGTGACGCAAGGCCAGACCGGTCACCGCGCTGTCGTTGGACGCGCCCCCGCCGACCTCGTAGTAGTACTTGATGCGCACGACGGCCGTGGGTGGAACCGCCAGGCGGAAGATGATGCGCCCGATCTGCCGGTCCGCGTCGAAGTGGACCCCCTCCTGCTGCTCCACCCCGTCCATCAGCACGATGAGCGCGTCACGTACGATGGTCTCCTGGCCGTTGATGATCGCCTTGGAGCCGTCGGCGAGAATCGGACTGTAGCGCACGTCGAAGGGCCCCGTCGACCCGGAGCCCTGGAAGATGTCGTCCTGGAAGCGCGCCGTGTCGCTGTTGCCTCCGGAGGCGTTGTGCTCCAGCCGCGTCAGCACCATCTCCAGGTCGTCATCGAAGAGCAGCGTCTCGGCCTGGAAGCCCCGCGTGGTGCCGCCCGTCTCGTAGTTAGTGGCCGACTGGTAGCTGACGGAGATGGTGCTGGTGCTGGCGATGAGGCGCGGCGGCTTGCCCGGCGGCTCGAAATACAGCTGCCCGGTGTCGTAGTCGAGGATGTAGTCCTCCCCGAAGCGCATCGGCTGCTCGTCGACCTTCACGAGCTCCGTACCCTCGACGACCGGGGTGTACGTCAGGAAGTAGGGGCCCGAGGTGTTGTTGCCGGCGAAGGTCTGTCGGCGCACCAGACCCTTCTCTTTGGACTGGAACGTCCGGAAGAGGAAGCTCGGGCCGATCATCTGGTCGAACTGCCAGCCCTTGAGGCTCTTGCTGTAGGAGGCGAACTCGTTGCCAGCCAGTCGGACGCTCAGATCGCCCCAGAGCAGGGCGGTGTGTTTGTCCTGCCAGCCGAGCATCAGACGGTTGTCGTTGTGGCCATAGCCGCTGTTGGCGATGTGGGCGCGGATTCCGAAGTGGTTCCAGATCGGGCCCGACACGTCGAGGCTGGTCGTGGCCTGGAGCGGGCTGGTGTTCCAGAACTGCGACTCATAGGCTTCCCGGGAGCCCTGGGTGAAGTTCCCCCGTGCGGAGAAGTCGGCGCGGCCGCTGAGCTGGAGGCCCTCGAAGAGGTTGAGCTTCGAGAACGCGTCGCCGACGGCGTCGAGGAAGTCGGCGCCCGCCGGGCCCGCCGCGCCCAGGAGCACGAGGGGGATGCTGAGAGCCAGGGCGGCGCCCCAACCGCGCACGGCACGTCCTCCGAACGACTGTTTCACGCCACCCCGCATTGAACCGGGCGACTGCGAGGGTTGGACGCGCCGCGCAACGGCTTTGTTCCGGCCCCGCACCCGGCTCATCGGCGGCGGCCGGCCTGGTGCGCCTCTACCAGATCGAGGTTGCGCTCGGCCTGCCGGCGGAGCTCGACCGCGAAGGCCTCCCGGCTCGCGCCCCCGGCCTCCCGTTGAGCCCATGCCCGGTCGATGAGCCCGACCACCTCGGACAGGTCGGCTTCCAGGGGCGCCCAGAGCGCGTGAGCCCGCGAGGCAAAGGCAGCGACCTTCGGGTCATAGGAGAGGGCCACGAACGGGACGCCCTGCGCCGCCGCGAAGATGCAGGCGTGCAGGCGGATCGCGATGACGAAGTCCAGGCTCCGGACGAGGCCGACCCATTGCGCGGGAGTCAGTTCGCGGTCGACGCCCACGGCCGAAGCCCCCAACGCCTCCGCGGCCTGGCGGGCCAGGTTGGCATCCTCGCCGGCATGAAGCGCGAGGGGCACGATGCGGGCGCCGTAGCGCTCGCGCAGATGCTGCGCGGCCTCCATCGCCCCTTTGAGGGCCGCTTCCGCGCCCTCGGCCTCGCGGAGAGCCAGCCCGATGCGCGGCCCTTCGCCCTTCGGGGGCAGCAGCACCGCGACATCCTCAGACGGGACGGGGTCCACCAGGGCCGCCAGATCGGCCGTCACGGCGATCCGCTCGGCCGGTACGCCGATCTCCACCAGTAGACCGGCCGAGTTGTCGTCCCGCAGCGTGATGGCGGCGGCCCGACGGAACACCCAGGCAGTCAGACTGCGGGTCAGCCGCCGCCGCAGCGGCCCGATGCCCTGGGCGAACACCATGAACGGCCGGCGGCGCAGACGCGCGGCGGCGAGGATGCCCAGGTAATACAGGGCGGACCTTCCGCTGGTCGAATCCTGCACGAGGCCTCCGCCGCCCTGGAGCACCAGGTCCGCCGCTCCGATCGCCCGCCACACGCTGCCCGCCTGCCCCCGCTGGACGGCGTGGACGCCGTGGGCCCTCTCCGTCGCAGGAGGATCGCCCGATAGCACGGTGAGCTCGACGTCCGGAAGGCGCCGACGCAGCCCCGCGACCGCGCCGGCGAGGATCGCTTCATCCCCCGCGTTGCCGAAGCCGTAGTAGCCGGAGATCACGATGCGCATGGGGACCTCAAGGGGCATCCGCGGGATCGGCGGCGAGCCGGGGCCCAAGGGTCTTCCAGAGACGACCCGCCAGCTCCACCGCCCCGTAGAGCAACCCTCCCGCTAGAGCGCCAAACCACAGGCCGTGCAGCGAGCGGACGACCGACACGAGGACCGGCGTGTGCAGGTGACAGAACGTGTTCACCATCGATACCTGACCGACCGTCCCCAGCGTCAGCAGCGCCCAGAGCCCCCGGTGCCTGCCGGCCATCGCCCGCGCGAAGGCCAGCACCAGCAACGGGTGCCCAATCAGCGCCTCCTTCGTGCGCGGACGCACGCCGAAGATGCGGTCGAGCAGGGACCGGAGGTGCAACTCCACGGAGGAGACGCCGACGCCGCTCTCATTGCCGCTGCGCAGGATGAGCAGGCCGAGGGCCCCCACGCAGACCAGCAGCAGGCCGACGTGCCAGTACTTCACCACGGTCTCCGCCGCGAGGCGCAGACCCCGCCCCAGGGCGGCGAGGGGAGGCGCCTGCGGGTCCGCGTCTCGTCGTCCGAGCTCCCACCCGACCTGGAGAGCAAGCACCGCCAACAGCGGCACCAGGTGTGCGAACTTCACCCCCGCGAACTGGTCCAGCTTCAGCAGGAATCGGGTGTCGGCCAGACACCCCACGATCAGCAGCCCGGCCAGGAGGCTGACTCCGGACGAGGTCGCGAAGAGCAGCAGCCCCCGCCCGAGTCCGGCGGCGCCCGCCAACAGAAGCCCTTCGGGCAGCCGCCTCCCGACCGCCAGCGTCGGCAGGGCGAGCGCAGCCAACAGCGCGCACAGCTTGGCCGTCGGCGCCGGCGCGGTGAACGTCCCCAGGAGCGCCAGGGCCGCCCCGACCCCCAGCAGGGCGACTACCGCCGGCCCCCGGCAACCCAGCAGCTCCGTGAGGCACAGCCCAAGGGCGCCGAGGGCTCCGAGCATTGCCAGCCACTGGAGCAGCGGAGAGAGGCCCAGCCCGGCGTACGGTTCGGGCGCGCCCGGCACGAAGCCGTGAGCGCGCAACCGGGACGCGAGGCTCGCGACATACGCCTCGGCAGCCCCGATTGGGTCGGGGCCGCCGGGCTCGAACAGCCGGACATAGCAGGCGCGGATGTTGCGCTCGCGGACCCCCAGCGCAAAGCGGTCCACAGCCCGCTGGGCGCTCATCCCGAGCATCTCGGTCTCGTTGATGCTGTGCACGCGCACCAGGTTGTCCGGCAGCTTCGCGGCCAACGCCAGGTCGCCATACTGCTTCCCGAACTCCACGTAGCCGAAGAGCAGACCCGCCTCGCGCATCGCCTCGGCCGTGTGCGCGAGGTTGAGCGGATAGCCCGGAGCGGACGTTCCGGCGAAGATCACCAGCCGAACGTTACGCTCCCCGGCCAGCTCCAGCGCCGCATCGGCTGCAGTCTCCCACTGGTTGCCGTCGGCGAAGGGCCGGGGCACGAAGCCCAGCCCCGCCCGGTTGATCTCCTGCATCGCTCCCAGCGGATAGCCGATCCCCAGGTCGAGAAGGTCGCCCGGAGCGATGAGCTGCAC
>VGFB01000500.1 GCA_016869015.1 Armatimonadota bacterium | reverse complement strand
CGACAGCGAGGAGTAGTTCAGCTCCAGGGCCCCCGTGGAGCCCTTCTCGCTGAGCGCGAACAGGACGCGGGCCAGCAGCTGCCCGCCCAGGTATCCCAAGATCGCGCCGAGGTTCGCGAAGACGCAGGCCTCCGCGACGAAGAGCATCGAGATGTGCGCGGGAGCGAGGCCGAGCGACGAGTAGATGAAGATCTCGCGCGTGCGTTCGTAGACCGAGCCCAGCATCGTGTTCAGCACGATGAGTGCGGCGATGAGGATCGGGACGCCGAGGCTCGACAGCCCCGCCAGCGAGGTCAGAGCGACGGAGCTGTACAGGTACGTGCGGTCGCCGATGCCCGCGTAGACGCTGAGCGCGAAGCGGTTCATCAGCTCGTTGACTTCCTGGCCGACGCGCTCCGGATCGTCGTAGCGGATCGCAATCGAGCGCAGCGTGCCGCCGAGCTCCAGCACCCGCGCCGCCGGCAGGATCACCACCGCCTCCGGCGCGAAGTGCTTGTACTCCTGAAGCAGCGACTGGGCCCCGCCGCTGCCCAGCTTGAACCGTTCCTGAGCCTGGCGCTTGACCTCCTCCAGGATCTCCGGACGCATCACGGCGTAGTCCACCGGAGCCAGGTTCTCCCCGTCGAGGTCCACCAGCCCTCGGAACCGCTGCTCGTCGAAGATCCCGATCACGCGAAAGGGCGTGCCGAAGATCGAGACCTGCGCCGAGCCGAGGCGCTCGGCCGGGATGTCCAGGCGCGTCGCCACGGCCGAGGGGATGACACACACGTTCGTATCGGTGTCCTGAATCCAGCGGCCGGCCAGCAGCGTCCGGTCGACGCCGGTGATGGCCCGCTCCTGCGGCGCCAGGCCCAGCAGGACGTTGGCCGCGTAGGTGCGCGTCGGATCGCTGGCCGAGGCGACGTCGATGTACAGCTGCTTGTCCAGCTGGGCCGACGAGTACCACGTTCGCGGTGCAACCGTCCGCACGCCCGCCTCCGCGAGCTCGTTACGGATGATGAACGCCGTCGGCTCCTCCAGCGAGAACCACGCCCGATCGCGGATCATCAGACCGGGGTAGGCCGGGGCGTGCTGGAGGCGGATGCTGTTCGCGCGCAGGTAGGACTTCACAGAGGTGAAGGACAGCACGGTGAAGGTGAGCAGCACCAGCGTCGCCGCCGTGAGGAACGTGCGGGCCGTTCGCCGTCGCATGTTGGCGATCCCGAGCCCGAACGCCGCGCCCGCCGCCGAGAGGCGGCCCACGTCCGCCTCGTGCACCCCGCTCTCCTCCTGCTTCATCTGCCTCAGCTGCTGGTTGAACTTCATGGTGACCAGCGCAATCACGATGACTGCCAGGGCCATGATGACGAACGACAGCAGGATGATGAGTGGCTGGGTGGACAGGTCGAAGGCCGGGTGCACCTGGCTCAGAACGATGAACACCACGGCGAACATGGCGCAGGTCCACAGGATCTGGCCGTTGATCGAGCGCGCGTGGATGAACAGCCGCTCCGCGAAGAACGCGAACGGCATGAGCATCGCGAGGTAGAACAGCACCCCCTTGACGACATCCTGGCTGGTCTGCATCACATCCGGGTAGGCGCGCGATTCGAAGCCCCAGGCGTGCCGCGCCGCGGCGATGGCCTGGTCGTACCGCCGCTCGTTCAGCGCCTGCCGGGCCTCGTCGAGAGCTGTCTTGGCATGGGCGTGCAACTCCGAGAGCCGGCGGTTCTCGATCCCGTTCTCCCGCAGTCGCGCCATCCGGGTCTCGTCCAGCGTCCACATGTCCGAGGCGACCTGCAGCGGCGTGAGGGGGATCGCCTGCGTCTGCCGCGCCGAGAACCCCCGCCCGAGCGGCTCTTCCTCGTCGGCGTTCGTCGCCACCATCCGCAGGCCCAGCAGTCCCATCCCCATGGCGACATCCACCCGCATGTCCCGCAGCGAGTAGACGACCGCGCACGGCTCCGAGTACGAGGGGAACTCCGCTGCCGAGGCAGCCTGGTTCGTCAGGGAGTAGCCGAAGGACAGCGGCTCGGCGTAGTCCGTAGCGTCGTAGACGAAGAGCTGTTCCAGCGTCTCGAAGTAGCGCTGATCCACC
Organism: Armatimonadota bacterium; assembly: GCA_016869015.1. Taxonomy (GTDB): domain Bacteria; phylum Armatimonadota; class Zipacnadia; order Zipacnadales; family VGFC01; genus VGFC01. The sequence continues at coordinate 2,316 of VGFB01000500.1, read as the reverse complement.
AGGTCGTACAGGTCCAGCGCCACGCACGGGAAGACGATGACCGGGCGGTTCAGTCCGGCTCGTCCGTAGATCTCGCGCGGATACCTCGCGTCGCCGTCCGGGCCGCGATCGGGAGCGAAGGCGAGGCTGCCGGAGTCCTCCTCGAAGCCATAGGCCTCCAGCTGGGCGCCGGGGTTGATCATCTCGCCGCGGATGGTGAACTCACTCAGCTCGTTCGCCATCGTCGTCAGCTCGGTGTGGACGCCCATCATCATCCGGTAGTTGCCTTGCACCAGCACCAGCGCCCCGGGCACGGGCGTGTTGGGCAGGAAGCTCTCGCGGCGGCGGAACTCCAGCACCGTCCCGACCACGTCCCGCAGCTCATCCAGCTTCTTCAGGGCCTTCACGCGCTTCAGCGCCGTCTCTTCCAGGCGCGGCTCGTTCAGGAAGGCCGTCAGCAGGCAGTAGACCATTCGCGTCTGGCGGCCCAGGTTCGGCATGTTGACCCGCGAGCGCAGGTCCAGGGGGGTGTCACACAGTGAGCGCGCGTCATTGACGGTCGCGAACACGATCCCAGGCCGGCCGCCTCGAATGGCCATCTCGTGGTCGAAGGCGATCTTGCCGGGGAAGTGGGTGTGCCATTCGCGGCCTTTGACCGGGTTGATGCCGTCGACGAAGCCCTCGCCCGCCTCCAGGCCCAGAGCCGGCCCGATCTCCTCCTGCGCCAGCTCGGCGAAGAACTTGCCGACCGGGCTGTAGAACCGCAGCAGGTGCGCCTGCGAGTAGTACCAGCCGCAGTTGAAGGCGCCGACCTCGTCGTTCTGGGTCGAGAGGTCCAGCGAGATGAACATCTGAATGCGCGGGCAGCGCCGCTCGAGCTCCCCCAGCAGGACCAGGTCACGGTCGAGGGCCTCGATCTCCGCCAGGAGGCGCTGCTCGCGCGTCCGACGCACCGCCTCCGACACCTTGAACCGCCCGATCACCACGGTCGCCTGTCCGGTCGCAGGGTCAACGTCCCGGCGCGCCGCACGCGTCTCCTCAAGGGCCTCCGCCAGCGCGCGCCGCTGCTTCCGCAGCTCGCGGACGTGGTCATCCCCCTCCCGTGCCCGGCGGGGCTCCTTGCCCCACAGGTTCACGAACTCCCGCGCCCCCGCCAGAGCCTCGAAGTGCCCCGAGCAGGCCAGGAACACCACCGAGCGCGCCGGAGGCTGCGCCGCGTAGGCCCGCATGATCTCCAGGAGGGCCGCGATGCCCGCTGCGTTCTCGGCCCCCGGTGAGAGGCCCGGAACCACGGAGATCGAGTCGTAGTACGCCTCCAGGATGACGGCTTCATCCCGCAGCTTCGGGTTCGAGCCCTCCAGGAAGCCGATGATGTTCCGGTTCGTCTGGCTCCGCCAGGGCATCCGAGCCGTCAACAAGCCGCGGTTCTCCCCCAGCGCGATCCCGGCCCGCAGGTCCGTCGCGTCACGGCCGGAGAGGTAGAAGCGCGGCACGTTGACCGGGCAGCCGACAAACTTGGTCTCCGCCTCGCCCCGCGTCGTCGTCTCGGGCTCGACGAAGACGACCGCCGCCGCCCCCAACAGCGGCGCGTTCAGCCAGTTCTGGCCGGACTCGAAGTCGACGACGACGATGGCGTCCTCGACGCTCTTGCCGTTGTAGTCCTTCAGGAAGCCGGCGCCGACGTAGATGACCTCGCCCTCGATCCCGGCCCGCGGCACCTGCGGGGTGCGCGCGAGGTTGGGCCACAGCGCCCGCAGCGGGTACCGCCGGTCGCCGACACGCAGTTGGGCGCCCTCGTCCAGCGGGATCGGCAGTTGGAACTCCTGCTCGAACACGTTCGCCCGGCCCAGGACCCGCTGGAACTCCGCCTCGATCAGGTCCGCGGCCTGCGCGTTGCCGGGGTAGCCGCTCACGCGCGACCCAAGAGCGCTCAGCCGGTGGATGTCCGCCGCCATACGGTCCTGCCGGATCCGTTCGGCCAGCTCGCCAAAGGGCGCGGCGCGACCCGCCGAGGCCCCTACCGCCACCAGCAGCGCCGCGACCCATCGCTTACTCATCGATGCCTCCACTGTGCATCTGCGGCCTTGCCCGCGGCCATGCCGAACGCCCCTACTGAGTTCCGTGCGTCTGGCCGAACGTCACTCGTCTTGTGAGGCGGGCCAGTGGTCTGTCAGCCGTGATTCCTGTCGTTGCCGTTTGTCGTCGTGGGTCGGCTCACCAGAGCCGACGCCGTCCGGCATTGATCTGAAGGCTCTGTCGGCTCTGGTGAGCCGACCCACGACGACCCAAGACTTCGCGGCTGACAGACCACGAGGATGCTCCCCCCCACGACTACAG
>VGFB01000499.1 GCA_016869015.1 Armatimonadota bacterium | reverse complement strand
CAGCGACGGCGGCTCGCCTATGTGCGCCATGCGGAAGACACCGCCGCGGCGGGGCTGGGCATCGGCCTGCGGAGAGGCAGGCAGCATGAGGAGCATGACCAGCAGGACGGCTGCTGCAGGGCAGTACAGACGCTTCATGGCGTTACCCTCCTTCACGCAATCTCAAGATAAGCGTGCGCGCTCTACCCGGATGCGTCCAAAAGCGCAGGTTCGACCTCATCCAGAGCGTCATCGAATCGGGCCGTAGCCTCGCCCAGTTCCTCGGGCGTGATGCAGTAGGGAGGACCGAAGAGCACGTGATCACCCCGCCGCCCTTCGACCGCCGCCCGCCCGGGGTAGACGATAAGGCCGCGCGCGGCGCAGGCCCGGACGATGCGCGGGGCTGCCTCTACTGCGGCGGGAAAGGGAGCCTTCGTGTCCCGGTTTGTCACGAACTCGACCCCGATCATCAGGCCCATGCCGCGCACGTCGCCAATGAGCGGGTGCCGCTTGGCCACTCCCACGAGCAATCCGCGGAGCTGCTCCCCGCGTTCCGCGGCCGCGGCGAACAGATCTCGCCTGAGGAGTTCGCGCAGGGCCGCAAGGCCTATCGCGCAACTCGCCGGGTGCGCGCTGAATGTATGTCCGTGGGCGAACCGACCGCTCCCACCTGCGATCGCCGCAAAGACGCTCTCGCGCACCAGGAGCCCCGCAAGCGGGGCATATCCGCTGGTGAGCCCTTTCCCGACGGCGGTCATGTCCGGGACGACGCCCCAGTGCTCCATGGCAAAGGGCCTTCCGGTGCGCCCCACCCCGGTCATCACCTCGTCCGCTACGAGGAGGACTCCATAGCGGTCACAGATCTCCCGCACGACGGGGAAGTAGCTGGGTGGCGGCGCCGCCCCTGACGCCGAGGCCCCCAGCACCGGTTCTGCGAAGAACGCAGCAACGGTCTCAGGACCTTCCGTGGTGATCGCGGCCTCCAGCGCCTCGGCACAGGCCAGGCCGTATGCCTCCTCGGACTGCCCCGCGGGCCGCCGGTAGGGGACCGGCGCCGGCACGAACCGTACCGGCGGCAGCAGCGGCGCGAAAGGATCGCGACGAGCGAAGTAGCCAGAAAGGCTGAGGGCGCCTAGCGTGGCACCGTGGTAGCTGGGGATGCGGCTGATGAATGTGCGGCGCAGTGGCTCGCCTCGCTCCAAGTGGTACTGCCGTGCCAGTTTCATCGCGGCCTCAACCGCCTCAGACCCGCTCGATACGAAGAACACCTTCCCCACCTGCGGAACGAGGGCAGCCAGTTCGGCAGATAGCTCGAGGGCAGGTTCGTTCAGGAACTCGGAGGTATGGGCAAAGGCCAGCAGGCCGCCCTGCCGTGCCCCTGCCTCCGCGACCTCGCGGCGCCCATGTCCCAGGGTGACGACTAGGGCCCCGCCGCATGCGTCGAGGTAGGCCCGACCGTCGCGATCGTAGATCCACACCCCTTCGCCCCGCACAGCCACCGGCTGCGCCGCACGTGAGTCGCGCGGGAGGAGGAAGCCCGCGGCGTCCGAGACGGGTGGCATCCCCATTCCCCCGGTGCCTGGACGCACTGCTGCCGTCACCGCCCCCGCCGGAGATGGACGCCGGCAGGATCCAGGTCTCGCAGGACGGTCAGCTCCTCCGGTGTCGGAGGCGGCGTCTCAGCGATGCGCTGTGCGCACCGCAGTGGCCAGCCAGTCTGTGCGAGGACCTTCGCCTCATCCACCCCCGGGTGGACGGCGGCGAGGTACATCTCGCCCTCGGTGTCGAACTCCAGCACTCCTAGGTCGGTGATCACTGCCTCCGGGCCCCCGCCGGCCCAGGACAGGCAGCGCCGCGCCGTGCAGCCGGGGCTCGTGATGAAGTCGACCCGCTCCGGGAAGCGCTCCGTGCGATGAGGCATCATTATCAGTGTCCGCCGCGCCAGCAGAGCGATGTCGCAGGCGCCCCCGCTCCCCGGCAGGCGGACCTTCGGCCGATTGTATGCGCCGATCACCGTCGAGTTGAGATTGCCGAAGCGATCAACCTGCGCGGCCTCCAGGAACCCCGTGTCCACCCTACCCCCCTGCAGGTACCAGGAGAACAGTTCGTGCATGGCGAGCACGGCCCGCGCCCCTTCCACAAGGCAGGGGTCCCCGATGGACAGCGGCAGGCGCCTGGGCCGCGCGCCCACCACCCCGGCCTCGTAAACCATTGTGAGGCGCGGCGCGTGGCTGCGGAGCGCCAGGTTGGCCGCGAGATTCGGCAGGCCGATGCCCACCAACACCCTCTCCTCGTCGCGCAATCTTCGGGCTGCTGCGACGACCATCATCTCGGCCGGCGTCCACGGCATCGTTGCTTGGGTTGAGTGATTAGGAGAATGTCCCATAGTTCACCGGAGCGGTGTATCGTGTCGGCGTCTGCAGTTGGGCCAGGCGCCCCTGGCCAAGCCGAGCCGCGTACTCCTGTCGGTCCCGGACTCCGTGGACCCACGCATCCAGCCATGCCGCGTAGCCGTCGGGCGTGGCAGTGACGCCATCCCACTCGATGTAGAACTGGTTGTCTCGGTCGTAGTAACCCTGGACGTACGATGGATGTGCCCCGAACGGCACCGCGACGACAGCGCTGACGACCTCTCCGGGCACCATCGTGCGGTTAGGGTCGTTGGCGACCACCAACTCGTCCACGACCTCCTCGACGCAGGCGATGACGCGCGAGGCAGCAAACGCCGCTTCGCGCTGGTCGCCCACGATCCCCCAGATCTGCACGTTCCCCTCGGCGTCCGCACGCTGTGCGTGGACTACGGTCACATCTGGTCGGAGCGAGGGGACGGCCGCGAGTTCCTCCCCTGTGAAGGGGCAGCGGATCGTACGGATCTGCGGGTTCACCCCCGGGAGGTCGGATCCCAAGAGGCTCCGCAGCGGGAAGAAGGGAAGGCCCGATGCGCCGGCCGCAAGGCGGGAGAGCATGGCGAAGTGGGTGTACTCCTCGATCTCCAGTTCCCCGCGCTCCACCGCGCGCCGGAAGGCCCGCAGCGAGCCGACCCCGGGGTTTCCGCCCCAGCTGAAGATCAACTTGCGCGCGCACCCCGCCGCGATCATCTGATCGCAGATGAGATCGGGCGTGGCGCGCGCAAGTATCAGGTTGCGTCGGCGCTGGCGGATGATCTCGTGGCCTGCTGCGAACGGGATCGCGTGCGTGAACCCCGCGAGGTAGACGGTGTGGCCGTCATGCACGAAGCGCGCGATCGCCTCGGTGAGTGTCGTCACCTTGCCGGAAGACATGTCGTTGCCATCCTCCCTTTCCACCTCAACAAGAGCAGAATCTGCGCAGAGGAGGGCACAGCCTCGAGGTCACCTGGGCCTCGCGACCGGAAGCGTGCCGGGATTATCGAGATCGGCACCGGCTTCGGCGGCGCGCCTCAATACGTCTGAGATCTCCCTGGTTGCCTGCAAGAGCCTTGGGACGAACTCCTCGACCAGCATCTCGAGTGAGACGCGAGATGAGGGTGCCGAGACGTTGAGCGCCGCCAGCGCCCGGTCCAGCCCGGCCAGGACGGGCGCGGCTGCTGAGCGCAGGCCGATCTCGAGTTCCTCGTCGTTGACGGCGTACCCGTGGGTGCGCACTGCGTGCAGGATTTCCGCCAGCCGGCTCAGATCAGTCACCGTCTTCGGCGTGTAGGCGACGAGCGTCGTCCTGGCCAGTAGCGCCCGCACCTCTCTCCAAGGACGATAGGCCAGCATGGCACGGCCCATCGAGGTGCAGTAGGCTGGCAACCTCGATCCGACCTGCAGGTTGACGCTCATCCATCGTCGCGTAGCGGCCCGCGCGACGTACACGACCTGCGCGCCGTCCAGAATGGCGGCGCTGGCCGACTCCATGCACTCTACGGCAAGCCGCTCCAGGTAGGGCGCGGCGATGGAAGGTAGTCGTAGCGCCTGAAGGAACGCCGTGCCCAGATCGAGGGCGCATGCCCCGACGCGATAGCGGCGGTGGGTCTCGTCGTGCACGACCATGCCGGCCTCGCAAAGCGTACACAGGATGCGGAACACTGTGGCCTTGGGCATACCGGTGCGCCCGACGATCTCCGTGAGGGAGAGTTCAGGGCTGTCGGCGCCGAAGCAGCGGAGTACCGCGATCCCGCGCTCCAGCGTCCGGGATCGGTACTCGCGCCTCCTTGCCATTTGATCTACCCCAATCATCCTGCCCCCATGAGCCGGCGGATGCGCCCTCAGGCGGCACGCCCCTCCAGTAGTGTTGCGACGCCCTGCCCTACGCCCACGCACATTGTGACAAGACCGTATCCACCGCGCCGCCGCACCAGTTCGTGGACCAGCGTTGTCACGAGCCGCGCTCCACTGCACCCGAGAGGGTGGCCCAACGCAATGGCCCCGCCGTTCGGGTTCACCCGGGGGTCTG
>VGFB01000498.1 GCA_016869015.1 Armatimonadota bacterium | reverse complement strand
GGATGCCGGGCCTGCTGATCAGCGCGATCTTCGCGGCGAGCATGTCCACCATCTCCGCCGGGATCAACGCCCTCACCACGGCGACCCTCGTCGACTTCTACGAGCGCCTCTGGCATCGCGAGCAGGGCTTCGAGCAGCAGGTGACGCTCGCCCGCGTCTGGACGGTCGTCTACGGTGGCGTGGTCCTTGCGCTGGCGTTCGTGGTGCAGCGGCTGGGGACACTCCTGGAGGCCAGCAACAAGGCCATCGGCCTGGTCGGCGGTCCGATGATCGGGCTGTTCCTGCTGGGGATGATCACGCGCCGCGCGAACGACAAGGGCGCGGTGATCGGCTGGGCGGCCGGCTTCGCGGCGCTCATCCCGGTCTGCTTCTTCACCAAGACCTCCTTCCTCTGGTACGCGCTCATCGGGTGTGTGGTGACGTTCGGCGTGGGGTTGGCGTTCAGCCTGCTCTTCGCGCCGCCGAGGGTCGAGCAGCTGCAGGGGTTGACCATCATGGACCGGCCGAGCGAGGACGACTAGGCAACGAAAGCGGGAAGAACGGAAGAGGGGAAGAACGGCGGAAGACGACAACGGAAGACGTCGCGAGAACCGCCGGGGTGATTGCCGCGCACATGCGGGGCGATCACCCCGACGGTTCTCGCGACATGCCTTCTTCGCCGTTCTTCCCCTCTTCCGTTCTTCCCGCTTTCGTTGCCGTTCCGTTCGCCTACCGCCAGTAGACCTCCAGCTCCGCGATCGACGTGAAGCCGGCGTCGCCGCCGGGCTGCCCGAACATGCGGAGCCCCGCGCAGGTCACCGGATCGAAGGTGACCGTCCACCGGGCGTAAGGAGCGCGTCCGGTCTGGTGATCCCCGAAGTCGTAGGCGGGTGACAGGCTGGCGTTCGGACAGTCGCGCCACTCGAAGGTGTCGGGGTCGAGGTATTGCACGCCCAGCGTCAGCCACCAACCCCCGTCGTGGAAGTTGTTCCCTTCGACGTACCGCACTTCGTTGGCGCGGACCGCGCAGGCGAAGCGGATGGCGTACCAGTCCTCCGGCGCCTCGTTCTTCCCGTCGAAGCTGTCGTAGTTCTGGTCGGTCACGACCCCATCGCGGATCACCTCGACGTCCCGCAGGCCGCCCCCCAGCGGATGGAGCACCGCAGCGTCCGCCGAGGCGAACTCCTTGCGCGCGAGGTTCTCCTCGCCCTTCTCGTTTGAGGTCTCCGGGACGAAGACGAACGAGCGCACCGGTGCCGAGGCCTGCCAGCCACCCTCGGGGAGGTTGACCTCGACGCGGTAGGTGAGGGCTCGGCCCGCGGGCGCAGACTCGTCCTCGAATGAGGTGGCGCGCTTCCCGCGGAACACCGTCTGTCCGGTGTCGGTGGGCGACGCGAGGCGCACCACGCGGCATTCCGTGGCGGTGGGGATGGGCTGCCACTCCAGTCTCACGCCGCCCTGGCCCTTGCGCCCCATCGTCGCCTGCAGGCGGAGGTCGTTGTCGATGACGATCCACTGCTCGAGGGTCTTGGGGGGCGCCGGTCTCTGTCGCTTGATCTCCCAGGCCTCGCCCGCGTCGGTCTGCTCGACGCGGCCGCCGTTGGCCTCGACGATCTGCCGCGCCAGTCGCGTCGTCGCCTCGAGGAGCGTGTTCAGGCTGTAGCTCGTGTACGCGAACTCGCGGTCCGCGATCGCGGCGAGGCCGTCGGTGAACTCTGTTGGGATGCCGTCGTAGCCCAGGACGCAGCCCAGCACGCCTCCGGCGTTGGCGGGATTGCAGTCGTTGTCCTGGCCGCAGCGGGTGCTGATCTCCAGCGTCTTCGCGAAGTCCCCGTCGCCGTAGAGCAGTCCGATCGCGATGTACCCGCCGTTCAGCTTCGCATCGATGTTGAACGGCTGGTTCCGGCCGCAGAGGTCATAGGGCGCCCACTTCTCCTCGAGCACCCTCCAGCACGCCCGCCAGTCCTCGGGGTCGCGCTCGTGGCAGGCAACCACGTCGCGGATGAGCTGTGCGTACTTGCTCTCCGGAGGAATGCACGCGAGGCCCGCGGCGACGACCTTCTCCAGGTCGCTCTCGAAGTACGCGGCCGAGTACATCCCCGCCACGAACATCCCCCCATACACGCCGTCCCCGTAGTTCATCACATGCCCGAAGCGGTCGCAGAGCCGGTTGGCCGCGCCGTGCAGGCCCGGCGTCAGAATGCCGCAGAAGTCCGCCTCGATCTGGAAGTCGATGTCATCGGCGCACGGGTTGTGGCTCGGGTGACCGGACAGCGGCGGCATGATCCCCGCTCGGCAGTTGTCACGTCCGGCCTTGTTCGCGTGCCAGAGCCCGTACTCCGAGGCCGCGAAGGCCTGCCCGGCCTCCTCATCGGTGATGTCCAGTCCGCACTCCTCCAGGGCCTTCACGAAGGTCATCTCGACGTAGAGGTCATCCTGTCCGATCGCGTTGGTGACGAACTCGGGCTGCCACTCGCGGATCTCCCCCTCGAAGATCGCCCCGCAGCTGTTGAACTCGTACACCGATCCGTAGCTCACCCCGATCATCTGCCCCGCCCACGCCCCCTTCGCCTTCGACTCGAACGTCGAGAGGGGCAGCGGACCGGCGAGGGAGGGGAGAGGAACCAGCCCCGCAATCACGGCCATCGCGGCCAGATGCGCCGTCTTCCTCATGGAACTGCTCCTTTGGCGAGCGCCGCCTACTCGTACCCGAACTTCGGGTCGAACCAGCCCTGGCGGCAGAAGTCGCGGATCGAGTCGGGGCGGCGGAGGTAGCAGCAGTCGCCCCCTTCGGCGGCGAAGTGCATGGCGCGCTGGACGTAGGCGAGGGCGGCGTCGCGGACGGCGAGGGGGCGCGGGGAGAGTGAGGGGATCTCGAAGTTGAGGGGGCCCGCGTAGCCGATCTCGCGGAGGCCGGCGACCAAGCCGGGCCAGTCCGCCGTCCCCTCGTAGGGCACGCGGTGCTGGTCGCCGCTGCCGTCGTTATCGCTGAGGTGCAGGCAGAAGAGGTGCGTTCCGCAGGCGGCAACCGTCTCGCGGGTGGGGAGTTTCGACATGTTCGCGTGGCTGGAGTCGAAGCAGATGCCGATCTGCGCGGGGTCTACGGCCTCGGCCAGCCCGACGAGCTCGGAGGGATGCACCCCAAACTCCGGCGGGACCATGTTCTCGACGGCGAGGCGTACGCCCGTCTCCCGGCAGATTGGGGCCAGCTCGCCGAGGCTGGAGGTCAGGTTCGCCCGGACGCGGTCGACGGAGCTGAGCTGCCCGCGGCGTAGCCACCCCGGATGCAGCACGGCGTTTCTCACGCCCAGGCGCCCGGCGAGGCGGAGGTGCTCGGCGCAGCGGCCGATCATGTCCGCGCGTTCGTCGGCATCGGCGCTCGCGAGGTTGAGGTCCATGAAGAGGTGACACTGCCAGGGCGTGATGCCCAGCTCTTCGGCGAGCCCCCGCCACCCATCGACGCGCGGGGCCTCGGAGCGCCAGAGCTCGCCGAAGTGCTCGCAGGAGAGGTCGATGACGCCCCAGCCGAGGTCGGCGATGTGCCGCAGTACATCCTCGGGTGAGAGGTCCCAGTACAGTGACGTCCAGATGCTGAGCCGGAACTCGCCGGCGGAGGCGTTCGCAGGCATGGGTCACCGCCCTCCGACCGGGCGGCGCGGGCCCACGGTCGAGAGATCGATGGGGCGGAACCCGAGCTTGAGCGCGGGCGAGTCGGGCTGCAGGCGGAAGTCGTGGTTCTCGACATCCACGAACAGCGGGTCGGCGATGGCGCTGTGCTCGTCCTGGCCCGCCGCCTGCCATTCCTCCAGCGACTTGCCCGCGAAGTCGATCGGCTGTCCGGCGGCCGGCCAGTAGAGGTTGCGATCCAGCCGGAACTGGTTGTTGCTCCAGTTGCCGGCGAGTAGGGGGCCGGTGGTCCAGTAGACGATGTTCCCCTCGAAGGTGAAGGAGAGGTGGTCTTCGTTGCGGGTGCGCTGGAGCTGATGCTCGCGGCTGTTGACCAGGATGTTGTTGCGGACCAGGTTCTCCCGCCCGTAGTGCTGGTGGAAGCTGCCGGTCTTCGTGTTGTAGACGACGTTGTTCTCGAGCAGCATGTCGCTGCTGCCCTCGTCCGTATACAGCCCCCAGCCGCCGTAGGAATAGGACTCGACATCATGGATGAGGTTGTGGGTCAGGCGTGTGCCGGGCGAGATCCCCAGCGAGTAGATACCCCCCATGTCGCACAGAAGGCCCTGGCCGAGATCGTGGATGTGGTTGTACTCGATGACGTTGCGGCCCGCCTGGCTCTCGGCGTAGCCCCACGTCCAGCCCACCGAGACGCCGGTGTAGTAGAAGTCGGCGATCTCGTTGTGGACCACCTGGTTGTCCCAGCTGTGCCCGATGAGCACACCAACCGCCGGGTGGAGACGCGGCCGCCG
>VGFB01000497.1 GCA_016869015.1 Armatimonadota bacterium | reverse complement strand
CTACCTGGCCAACCTGATCCTGACGGCGACGGGGGTGGCGCTGTGATCTGCGGGTTCTGCCGTCACGAGTTCACGGTCGAGGAAGCGGAGGCGGGCTGCCGCAGCTGCCCCCTGCGCGGCTGCGGGCTGGTGAAGTGCCCTCGCTGCGGCTACGAGATGCCACCGGAGCCCGCCTGGCTGCAGCGGCTGTTCCGCCGCAACCCTGACGCTCATGCCACGCGAGTTGTGAAGGAGAACTCACCGTGCAAGTAAGCCAGGAAGCACAGGAACTGCTGGAGACCCTGTGGCTGGAGCAGGAGGGGGAGCCCCCGGTGCCCCTGTCGGCGCTGGAGGGGAGCGCGGCGTTCAACGAGCTCCTGCAGCTCGGCTACGCCGGTGTCGCGGACGGCCGCGCGGATCTGACCGACCGGGGCCTGCGGGAGGGCCGTGGGGCAGTCCGCCGCCATCGACTGGCCGAGCGGCTTCTGGCCGACGTGCTCGATCTGGGCGAGCAATCGCTCGATGAGGCCGGCTGCCGGTTCGAGCATCTGCTGTACCCCGAGCTCGAGGACAAGGTCTGCGCGCTGCTCGGCCACCCCCGGGCCTGCCCGCACGGCAAGCCAATCCCGCCGGGGCCCTGCTGCGAGACGGGCGCGCGGGAGACCGGCAAGCTCGTCGCGCCGCTCACCGGCCTGGAGGTCGGCGAGGGCGGACGTGTGGCCTACCTGCAGGCTGCCGAGGGCTCGCGGCTGCGAGAACTGATGTCCATCGGTCTGCTGCCCGGAGCCCCCGTCAAGCTACTGCGGAAGTCCCCGGCCTTCGTGTTGTCCCTCGGCGAGAGCGAGTTCGCCCTCGATGAGGACATGGCAAAGGCCATCTACGTTCGCGTGCAGACCCAGCGCCCCCCCAGCGACAACGGCGCGCCGCGCGAACGGGGATGGCGCGGCTGGCGGTGGGGGAAGGCGAACCGCGAGGTGGCCGACGACTGACGCAACGCCCACAAGAACGCGCCATGCGCGGGTGCTGGAACACCCGCGCATGGATGAGGAGACGGACGGTGCCGCTCCTGCCACCCGGCATCATACCGTCTCCCACCGAAGCCGTCAACAATGACGGCCAATCCACCCCTCAAGGGAGCGCGGTACGATGCGAGACAAGCACGGCTTCACGCTCATCGAACTCCTGGTCGTGATCGCGATCATCGCGATCCTCGCGGCGATCCTGTTTCCCGTGTTCGCCCGAGCTCGCGAGAAGGCCCGTCAGACCAGTTGCCTCAGCAACGTCAGGCAGTTGGCGCTCGCCGTGGACATGTACCTCACCGACTACGAGGCCTATCCACTGCACTCGCACAAGGAGCTGGGCAATCCAGGCTGGCGTTGGATGAAGATGCTCCTGCCGTATGTGAAGAACGAGGGCATCTACGCCTGCCCAAGCGCAAGCCGCCGGGCGGTTGACCTCAACAACTCCACCCAGCTGTACGGCTGGAACTACCAGTACCTGGGCAACGGCCGCAATCCGACCGGCTTCGGGCCCGCGCTGTTGGTGAGCGAGTCCCAGGTCGAGACGCCGGCAGAGACCGTCGCCATCGCGGACAGCGGCGGCCTGGCCGCCAACCTGGGCACCGGCAACGAGGGCGCCAGCGGCTACTCCATTGACCCGCCCTTGCCCAACCCGCTGTTCGGCGTGTACTACGGGGGCGCTGCCGCCTCGGGGCGCGCGATCGTCGCTCCTCGACACAACGGTGGCGCCAACCTGGCCTTCTGCGACGGGCACGCCAAGTGGCTGCGGATCGAGACGCTGGACGCCGACAACCGCCTGTGGAACGGGAAGGGGACGCCTGGGCCGTGACCTGAGTGGTCTCGGGGACACGACTCGACCCGGCCTGACCAGATCGAGATCGTGTCCCCGAGCTTCTACTTGAGGATCTGGAACAGGTTGTAGTAGTCGTCCGTCCAGGGCCGGACTTGCCGCGCACCGTCGTAGGACCACTTCGCGTGCGCGATCTCCGCGTCCCGGAGGTAGTTCCGCTCGGGGGTGAGGATCGTCCAGTTGGCCGTGTAGTAGTGCTCGCCCTTGGACGAGGTGATGACCGTCGTGTCCAGGTTCAGGCGGTCCGCCAGCTGCCAGAGGACCGGCGGCAGGTCCAGCACGGCGTTGCTGACGTCGGCGCAGATCGCGCCCCCCGGCCGCAGGTGCTGGAGGTACATCCCGAACGCCTGCTGCGTGAGCAGGTGCGCGGGGACGGCATCGCCGCTGAAGGCGTCCAGCAGGATCAGGTCGTACTCCTTCGACCCCTGCTCCAGCTCCCGCTCCAGCGACAGCCGCGCATCCCCCAACACGACCTCCACCCGCCCCGGACAGTCGCTCAGGTACGTGAACAGACTCGTATCTCGCGCGAGGTCCACCACTACCGGGTTGATCTCGTAGAAGCACAGGTAGTCCTGCGGCTCGCAGAACGCCGCCATCGTTCCCACCCCCAGACCCGCCACCGCAATCCGCAGTCCCTCGCCGCGCTCCCGGCGCGGATGGTGCTTCACCGCCAGCGCGATCCCGCTCTCGGGGCCGTAGTAGGAGGTCGGAATCCGCTGCAGCTCCTCCGCCCGGTACTGGAAGCCGTGGATGATCCGCCCGTGCAGCAGCATGTGGACCGCCTCGGGTCCGCCCGCCTCGCGCTCCTCCACCCGCAGCACCCCGTAGAAGTTCCGCGACCGCGCCAGGACCCGGATGTCACCGTACTGGGCGTTCTTGAACTGCGGCAGCAGTGCCAGGAACACTGCCCCGGCGACCAGCACCACCCGCATGGTGAAGACGACCGGCCGCCAGTGTTTCTCGGCGCCGCCCCACGGCGCAAACACCGCCACCAGGTACACGACCACCAGACCCACCGGCAGCTCCGCGTAGGTCTCGAACACGGCCGGAGCCACCACCCCCACCAGGATGCCGCCCAGCGCCCCTCCGACCGCCACCGCCAGGTAGAAAGAGGTCAGGTGGCGCGGCTTAGGCTTCAGCGCCACCAGCTCGCCGTGACAGACCATGCAGCAGACGAACAGCGCCAGGCTGAAGATCGCGATCTGCCAGACCAGCGCGATGTCGCGTGGGTAGGGCAGTGCCGCCAGTGCCCCCGGGATCACCAGCAGCTGCAGCGGCAGCCAGACCGGACGGAAGTACCAGCGCTCGTGGTCGAAGCAGATGATGAACGACAGCAGATACAGGCTCAGAGGTAACACCCACAGGAAGGGCGTCACCGCGACGTCCTGACACAGGTGGTTCGTCACCGCCAGCAGCATGAGGGACGCCAGACCGGGCAACAGCACCCACAAGGCTCGCTGCCCCCACGTGGGCGCCTCACCTTCCGCCGTGGTCGCCGTTGTCTTCGCCGAGACCTCAGCGGGCCCAGGGCTCAGACGCGCCACGCCCGCCGCACAGAACAGGCACCCCAGCGCGAACAGCACGTAGACCCCCGACCAGATCTCCGCCTGCTGGCGTTGGGCGAAGGCCGGCTCGAAGGCAATGGGGTAGCTCACCAGCGCCAGCAGCGAGCCGAAGTTCGACAGGCTGTACAGCCGGTACGGCGACACCCCGGGGGCGCTCCGGCTGAACCATGCCTGCATCAGCGGACTGGTGGTCGCCAGCACGAAGTACGGGAGCCCCACCGCCACGATCAGGATCCCCAGAATCTGCAGCACCGGGTAGCCGCCGGCCGCCGGCCGCCACGACGCGCTCGGCACCAGCGGAGCGCCCCAGGCCTGCAGCATCCACCCCAGCAGTCCGAGCGATCCGATCAGCAGGCACCCGTGAACGACCGCCTGCGTCTTGGGCCGCAGCCGGGCCGACAGGAAGTGCGTGTACGCATAGCCCCCGACCAGCAGCGCCTGGAAGAACAACATGCACGTCGTCCACACCGACGGCGCGCCCCCAAACCACGGCAGGATCACCCGGGCAATGATCGGCTGCACCTGGAACAGCAGGAACGCAGCCAGAAAGAGCGGCACAGCATAGCGCAGCAAGCTCGTAGCCTCCTACGACGCCAACGGCGGTCTCAGGTCTCGGGTCCCAGTTCCCCCGTCTCCGGCCTCGCACCTACTGGACCCCCTCTCGGGAGGTGGGTCCCCAGACCCCTCCGCTCGGACCGCTCCGACAGACGGGTGAGGAGCGCAGACGCGTCCACGCCCCAACGACGCCACCGCCGGGCGCCCGCGCCGACTGTCCCCCTGAGGGTCGATCTCATCGACAGACGAGAAGCGAGCCCGGCAGCGGCCGAGTTGCGGAGAGGCGGGGAACGGCAACGGCTATGGCAGGGCGCCCTCGCGCTTGAGGAGCCCCGCCTTCGTGTCCAGAGCCTGCTCGCCTCCGGCGAAGCCGACGAGGCTCCCGTTCGAGCCGATCACCCGGTGGCAGGGGATGATGAGGGGCAGCGGGTT
>VGFB01000496.1 GCA_016869015.1 Armatimonadota bacterium | reverse complement strand
AACGGGCCGGATCGACCACGGGGGAGGCTCCAGAGGCGCCGGCAGAGCCCGGAACCTCTCCCAGGCGGCTGACGGGCGTGGGCTTCGCTCACGGATGGCTGCGCGGCGAGCTCCGCCGCCCTGAGATGTCCCTGGACGTGGCGTTGTTCGGGGCCGGCGTGGATGACCTCACCGTGGAGGCCCTGACGGCGGCGGTTGAGGCCACGCCTGAGCGGGTGGCGGCGGAGGGGCTTCTTGCTCGCCGAGGTACCGCGGTTCTGTCAGGATCAGCGGGGCTCGACGCGATTGTCTGGCCCGTTGGCAGCTTCTTCTCAGACGAGCGCGTTCCGGGTGAACAGACTCCTACCACCGAGACATCGTCCATGGACGGACGGCTGTCGGGGAATCTGCAGGTAAGAGGCTTCGACCTTGTGCAGGTCAGCCAGCTCGCGACGCTGCCGGAGAACCTGCGGCTGGCGGGCCTGACGACAGGTGATGTACAGCTTGGGGGCACAATCTTGAACCCTGAGGCGTCAGGCAGACTGGCGATCAGCGGTCTTCGTGGCACCGACGAGACGAGGAACGTGGCAGTCGGGCCGCTGGAGTTCACGGGCACGTTCGCGGCTGATCGTGACTCGGTCCGGCTCGAGGGCGGCCGGGCGGACTCGGAGGCGGGCTCCCTGACGTTGTCGGGCGAGTTGGGAGGTTGGAACGCAGAGGAGGGGCCTGTTGTCGCCGCCCGGTTCGAGGCGACCGACCTCCCGCTGTCGGCGTACCTACCCACGGGGGGCGCTGCGGGGCTTCTCGAGGGGATGATCGACCGGGTGAGCGGGACCGTTACGGGGCCGCTGGGCGAGCCGTGGCCGAGCTTGAGGGCCTCCCTCGCGGCGGATGAACTCCGTTTCGGACGCCGGCGCGCAACCGACCTGCGGGCCGACCTGGGATACTCGCACGGGGTCGCGGCGGCGAACCGACTGACCTGTGGCGTCGCCGGAGGCCGGGTGAGGCTGGCTGGTGCGAGCTACCAGCCGTCGGATGACAAGCTCTTCGCCGATCTGGCGCTGAGCGACCTGGATGCCCAACAACTGTTGTTCCTGGTGGCCGATATCGCCTCAGCCGGCCGGACCAGCGAGGAAGCTGCGGCCCTTCGCGACCGCATCTACGCCTACGGCCATCGAGTGCGCGGCCGGCTCAGCGCGGGACGGGTTCTTGTGGGCGGCACGCCGGATGCGCTCGAGGGCAGAGCAGAGCTTCTGACCGTCAGTCGGGTCGAGTTGGACCGACGATCCGTGCCGGGGTTGACCGCCGGATTCCGGTTCTCCGGGCTGGCGCTGCGCGAGCCCGAGGGGGATGCCCCTCCCCCCTCCCCTCGCGACGGTGTGCCGGCGGCGCTCGCTCACCTCCGGGTCGAGGGACTGCGCGCCGAGAGCGATCCCATCGCCGGCGGCGCCATTCTCGTGCACGGGGCCGACATCACCCGGGACGCCACGATCGACATGGCTGGCAACATGGAGGTGGTGGTCGAGGCTGATCTAGTTCCCCTGGGCGCCGTGAACGACTGGCTGCCGCCGGGGCTGGGGGTCGGGGGCCAGTTGTCCCTGACTGTGCGCGCCACGGGCCCGGTGGACGACCCCGAGATCGAAGGATCCCTTGATGTGCTGAACCCGACCGTGGCGGGAGTGCGGTTCGATCTGCTGCAGGCCGCGAACGTCGCGCTGAGCGAGGACTCCATCGTCATGACCGGCGGCCTGCTGAAGCGCGGCCTTAATGAGGTTCAGGCGGAGGGCTCGCTGCCCTTCGATCGCGACCGCCTTCAGCTGGACCGCAAGGGCCCGGTTGCCTTCCGGGCGCAAGTCGAGGAGCTGCCCGCAGCGGTGCCGCTGGACCTCGCCGAGGAGTTCACGGCACGGCAACCGTCCGCCGGGGGCGCGTCCACCTTCTGGGGCCGATGCCAGGCGAACGGGCTCCTGACGGCGTGGCTCACGGTCGAGGGCACCTTGGGACGGCCCGAGGTCACCGGGGGCATCTCCATCGAGCCGGGGGCGACGTTTCGCCTCGCCGGGTGGCCCTCCGACTCGACCATCGCGGATATCTCCGGTGATGTGCTGTTGGGGCCCTCACCCACAGGCGTTGGCTCGACCGTCGAGGCCTTCAATCTCGGCGGGCGGTGGCAAGAGACGCGTTTCACCGTCGAGGGGGCGGCCGAGGTGTCGCGTCTGGAGCCGGATGAATGGCTGCGGAACCGCGTCGATGAGCTGACCCTGAAGGTCACCGCCGACAGGCAGCCTCTGCCCGGGGGGACGGTGGCCAAGGACCTCCGGGTGGCGGCGCAGGCACGCACGGACGCCGAGGGTCGACACGTTGTGACGGTCCAGGAGGGGACCGCACGTCTGGGCCGGGGCTCGGCGACTCTGGCGGGGCACGTGATCGTCGACACGCTCGATCCCCGCCAGTTTGGGATGCTGCCCTGCGACCTTCGACTGCTCCTTGATCGCGCGCAGGTGCGGTACGGCACTCTTCTCGATCGCGCGCAGGTGGATGGGGCGGTGGTGGCCCGCAAGTTCGCGTCGCGGGACGGGAGGCCGCTGCCCGAGTGGTTCCTGGCGGGTCGGGGGCCGGACGACTCCCTGGACCCCTCGGCGCCACTACGCATTGCGAGCGCGACACTGGACTCCCCGGCAGAGCGAGGTCGCCTCGAGGTGACGCGGGCCACGCTCGGACTGCCCTCCCGGGAGCGGACCGCGGGTTCGGAGGAGACCGCAGCGACACCGGCGGCCGGAGCGAAGAAGGCGCTGCTCGGGTCCCCGGCGTACCTGCCGTCGCCCCGGCTCGACCTGACGGTGGGCGTGGGCCACAGCGTAGACTTCGAGACGGTGATCGCCAAGGCGGAGGTGACGCCGGATCCGGACGCCCTGCGGATCACCGGCACGCCGCAGGCGCCCGAGGTGCACGGCTCGGCCTCGCTGCGCCACGGGAGCCTACGGCTCCTGCGAGGGAATCTGGAGGTGCCGGAGGCGGGCGTGAGGGTGGCCCTCTCCCCGCTGCCCTACGCCGGCGCTCAACCTCCGCTGCGGCGAGAGCTGCAGATGACGAGCGAGGTGTGGGGTCGCGCGGAGGGTATCGTCAGCGGCACGACGCCAACCGGAGAGACGATCGGGCCCATCGATGTGGAGCTCGAGCTGTCAGGCGGGCTGCCTCCGGACCACGTACTTGTGACCCGGTCCGACCCGCCGCTGACCAGTGAGGAGGTCTACGAGCTGCTCGCGGTGGGGCCTCTCGCGCCCGGCGGGCAGTTGGCGAGCGATCGGTCGCAGACCGTCGATGAGATGATCGCCGGCGCCGTCGCGAGTCGCGTCTTCCGCGGGGTCCTGGAGCCGCTCGAGGAGGAGTTGAGCGAGACGTTGGGCCTCGAGCAGTTCGACATCCGGGTGGGGCTGAACCAGCCGGTGGAGTTCCGCGTCGGCAAGTACCTGATCGACAACCTGCTCGTGTCGTACTCCCGCACGGCCGGAGGGCCGGAGGAGGAGTACGACCTGCGGGTGTCCTACAAGCTGAAGGACCGGTACCAGGTCACCTGGCACGCAGACGAACGCCAACAGAGCGCCTTCGCCGTGGAGTACCGATGGCAGTTCTGAGGGCGTGGCCGGAGCGGGCGAGCGGCCGGGAACCACAGCGATTGCCGTCTGTCTATAGGAAGGACCGTGCCCGCCGATGATGAGCGGCACACCCGAACCTGCCAAAGACCTCCGTGAGATGGACTCGGACGCCGCTGGGCGCGCGCGCTTCCGGGCGGTTGTTGCCGAGTACCACGCGAAGGTCTACAATCTGATCTACCGCTATGTCGGGGATGCCGAGGAGGCTGCGGACCTGACGCAGGATACGTTTGTCTGCGCCTTCCGCGCCTGGCCGAGTTTCCGGGGCGACTGCGCCGTCTATACGTGGCTCTACCGCATCGCAATCAACCTCAGCAAGAACCGGCTCAAGCTCCTCAAGCGGCGGCGATCGGCGGAGGTCGTGTCCCTCGACGCGCCAGTGCCCTCCGAGGACGAGTCCCTCGAGCGGGAGGTCCAGGACTGGAGCCTCTCGCCGGAACGGGCCCTGGAGAACCGCGAGCTGGGGCTGTTCCTGGCGGTACAGGTGGCGAAGCTGCCGCCGGACTTCCGTGAGGCCGTGATCCTCCGGGACTACCAGGGGCTCTCCTATCAGGAAGTGGCGGAGATCGTGGGCTGTTCGGTCAAGGCAGTGAAGTCGCGGCTGTTTCGGGCCCGAACGCTTCTGCGCGAAAAGCTCCGGCCTTATCTGAGCGACTGACGCAGGTGCGCGCGCAGGGCCTGACGAAGACGCACGTCTCTCCATGGACCGGGGCTGTAGTCCGGTCGGCTGAAGCGTCTCAGGGAGCGGGAATCATGACCTCAGTGCGGG
>VGFB01000495.1 GCA_016869015.1 Armatimonadota bacterium | reverse complement strand
TGCATCCGAAGCCCGTGCCGGCCTGGGGTCTCGCGCGGGCGCTGATCGTGGGCGCGGAGATCGTGGGCCTCTGTTGGCTGGGGCTCTGGCGTCTACGTCGGCGCCAGCGCTCCGTTGCCGGAGTCCTGGCGGGCTTGGTCGGGCTCACCTTCGCCCTTCAGCTTTCCGTTGCGTCGCTGGCGCCCCAGGCCGCCTTTGGCCTCATTGCCGGGACAGCCAGCTCCGTGGCCACGGAGTACTTCGGCGTCGCCGCCGGCGTGCAGGACCCTTGGGCGTACTGCCGCACCTACGCCGAGACGCAGCGCGAGGGTCACCACGTCGCGACTCACCCTCCGGGAGCGGTGCTGGCCTATCGGCTCTGTCTACAGCTGCGCGACAGCCCCCTCTTCCCGGGCGAGGCCTTCGATGCGCTGACGGAGCAGCTCGTCGGCGCGCCCCGCGAGCAGATCGCCGCTGCGGTCGGCTCCTACCCCTCGACGACCCTCGCGCCGCAGCAGGTTGGCGCGGCCCTGCTATGCTGCGCGATCTTTGGCCTCTGCGCCGCGCTCACGCTGCTGCCGCTATACTGGCTCGCATCGCGGGTCGCCTCCCGCTCGACGGCGCTGGTCGTCTGCTGTCTGTTCGCCCTGAGCCCGGCGCCGGTGCTCTTCTTCCAGGGCCTCGACGCGCCGATCCTGCTCCTCGCCGCGACGGCCCTTGCCCTGGCGCACGCGGCCGTGACGCGGCAAAGCACCGGGCTCGGCGCCCTGTGCGGCCTGACGCTGGGGCTCATGTCGTCCGTGACCTTCGGCGTCACGGCCGCCCTTGCCACGATCGCTGCCGTGGCCGGAGTCCTGGTGTTCCGCCTCGCTCCGGCGGAACGCCCCCGCGCCTGGAAGGCCATCGCAGGCGGCGCCCTGGTCTGGTTGGCGTGCGTGCTTGTCCTCCATGTGCTCTGCGACGGGAAGCTCCACGTCATCTTCGCCCAGGCGATGGCGGCCCACCGGAAGCTGACGTGGGAGGGCATGGCTCGAGGCTACATCACCTGGGTCGGCCTGAACGTCGTGGAGTTCGCGGTCTTCCTCGGTCTACCCGCGCTGGTGGCGGTCGCGGCGCAGGCCATCCGAGGAGGATGGCGGGGCCGGCCCGCTCCTGAGCTGATTGGACTGGTCGGCGTGCTCGTCCTGCTGGCGCTGAATGCGTCGGGGAGCGTTCGGGGCGAGGTCGGCCGCGTGTGGCTGTTCCTGATGCCGCCGCTGATCGTGTGGGCCGGGCACTGGGTCCGACGCCGGCTGCGCGACGCCCCGGCGGTCGCCGTGACGACCCTTGCGCTGTCCCTCGTGCAGGTCCTGCTGCTTGGGTGGCTGCTGACTCCGGTGGTCCTGCCGTACTGACTTTCTGGCCCGCAGGTTCCGCTCTGCCGGCGGGGGAAGTGCCGCGACGCACTGAGGCTGGGCCGAACGACGGCGGCTTGGAGGCCTGCGATGATCATCGGTGTCCCGAAAGAGATCAAGCCGGCGGAGCGTCGCTGCGCGCTGACGCCGGCGGGTGTGCAGCAGCTAGTCGCGCACGGGCACACGGTGCTGATCGAGACGGAGGCCGGGGTCGGCAGCGGGTTGCCCGACGGGCTGTATGAGAGCGCCGGCGCCTTGGTCTGCTCGACTGCGGAGGAGGTCTTTGAGCGCGCGGACATGGTGATGAAGGTCAAGGAGCCGCTGCCCGCCGAGTGGCCCCTCCTGCGCGCGGAGCAGATCATCTTCACTTACCTGCATCTCGCGAGCTCCCGCGAGCTCACCGAGGCGCTGGCGCGCGCCGGGGTCATCGGCGTGGGGTATGAGACGATCCAGCGCCCGGACGGCGAACTGCCGCTGCTGACGCCGATGAGCGAGATCGCCGGGAAGCTGGCGATGCAGGAGGCGGCGGCGGCGCTGAACGTCCACCGCGGGGGACGGGGCATCCTCATCGGCGGCGTGCCGGGCGTTCCGCCGGCGGAGGTCGTGGTGCTGGGCTGTGGCACCGTGGGCGTGAACGCCGTCGAGGTCGCCGCCGGCCTCGGAGCCCAGGTCACGATCCTGGACATCAACCTGGACCGCCTCCGGCACCTGAACGAAGTCACGCACGGCCGCTGCATCACCGTGTACTCCGACCCGGTCACGGTCGCTCGGGCGGCGGCCTACGCGGACGTGTTCATCGGAGGCGTGCTGATTGCGGGTGCCCGGGCGCCGAAGCTCGTGACCGAGGCGATGGTGAAGACGATGAAGCCCGGCTCGGTCGTCGTCGATGTCGCCATCGATCAGGGCGGCTGCGTTGAGACCAGCGAGATCACCACCCATGACGAACCGTACGTCTTGAAGCACGGCGTCCTGCACTGGGGTGTGCCGAACATGCCGGCCGCCGTGCCCCGGACGGCGACGCTCGCGCTGACGAACGCCACCACGCCCTACGCCGTGAAGATCGCCGACCTCGGTCTGGACGCCGCGGCCGAGCGCTTCCCCGACATCGCGCTGGGCGTGAACGTCCGCGGGGGAGAGATCGTGCATCCCGGCGTTCGCGCCGCCTTCGAGTCCTGAGCTGGCAGGATTCGTGCAACGGCTCACCCGGACGCAACGTATGACCCGACGGGGCGCGCTGTCGCGCCGCTAGCCTCCCTGGGAGGATGCACCCATGCTCACCACACTCATCATCGCGGCGATTCTCGGGGCTTTCGTGGGCGCGCTGGCCCGGCTGCTGGTGCCGGCGCCGGTGAAGGGTGGGTGCGGCACGAACATCGCGGTGGGCGTCATCGGCGCGCTGCTGGGCAGCGTGATCTTCCGGTTCCTCGGAGGCGCCGGCTTCACCGGCCTGAACCTCTGGAGCTTCTTCGTTGCCCTGGTCGGCGCGATGGTCTTCCTCCTCATCCACCGCGCCTTGTCGAAGTAGCCGCCGACCTCCTCCGCAACTCCGCGGCTCCTGCCGTCTTGCCAACGGCCCTGCTTGTCGCGTATGATCGGTGCTCACCGTGCCCCACGGGTGGGGCGTCCATCCCAAGGGGGAGGGGCGGAAGGCTGTGCCTCGAGTCTACTTCATCGACGTGACCAATCGCGACGGCGATCAGACCGCGCGCATTGGCCTGGCCAAGCTGCAGAAGACGGTGATCAACCAGCTGCTGGGTGAACTCGGCATCCATCAGTCCGAGTTCGGCTTTCCCTTCAGCTTCCACGAGATTCCCTATCTCAACGCCAACCTGGCGCTACAGGAGCGGGGCGCCATCCGCCCGCTGATCCTCGAGGGCTGGTGCCGGGCCATTGTGGCGGACGTCAAACTGGCGCTGGAGCACACGCGCGTCCGGCACCTCAACCTCAGCATCTCCACCTCCGACCAGATGCTGCAGAGCAAGTTCCGGGCGCGCTACAGCCGCGCCGAAGTCCTGAAGATGATGTCCGAAGCCGTGGACGCCGCCAAGCAGGGCGGAGCGCTGAGCATCGGCGTGAACGCCGAGGATGCCTCGCGGACCGACGTTGACTACCTCGTTGAGTTCGCCGGCACGGCCAGGGCGCACGGCGCGGATCGCGTGCGGTACTGCGATACGCTGGGCTGTGATGACCCCTTCAGCATCTACGACCGCATCAATCGCCTCGCCAAGGGCGGCGGACTCCCGGTCGAGGCCCATTGCCACAACGACCTCGGCATGGCGGTTGCCGCCAGCATCGCCGGCGCGCTGGGCTGCCTCGACGCCGGGTACGACGCCTACATCAACACGACCGTCAACGGGATCGGTGAGCGCGCGGGGAACGCCGATCTGCTCTCGTGCCTCCTGACCATCCGCCATGCGCCGTCGGCCCAGAGCCGCGAGCTCCTCGATCCCCGCCTCGACCTGACCAAGGCCTGGCGCCTCGCGACCTACACGGCGAACGCGTTCGGCGTGCCGATCCCGCTCAACCAGGTCGGCGTCGGCGGCAATGCCTTCGCTCACGAGTCCGGCATCCACGCCGATGGCGCGCTGAAGGACCGGCGGAACTACGAGCTCTACGACTGCGATGAACTGGGTCGCGGCGAGCCCGGTGTCGTGGAGACCGGTCGCGAGATCCTCACCGGCACGCACGGGGGTGCGGCCGGGCTGGCGCACGTGCTTGAGACGAGGCTCGGAGTGCAGGATCCGCCGGATGAGCGGGTGCGCGAGACGCTGCAGCTCGTGCAGCTCGCCAGCCTCAGCACCCAGGCGCCGCTGACGGTGGAGGAGCTGCGGCTGATCTGGGAGCACCCGGACCTGGTCCGGCCGCTGGTGACGCTCGCCGCCCCCTAACCGCCGTAGAACGCCGCGATCTTGCGCCGCACGTCCTCGAAGAGGTGGGCCGGTCCCTCCGCCAGACGCGTCATGAGGGCCTGGCACGCGTCGAGGTGAGGCGGCGCGCCGACGTCGAGGCCATCGGTCGCGCGCAGCGGGCC
>VGFB01000494.1 GCA_016869015.1 Armatimonadota bacterium | reverse complement strand
AAGCCGTCGCCCTGGAAGTGCGGGTACAGCTCCCGGCACGTCACGACACGGTCCCGCAGGTGTAGCTCTCTCAGGCGCTCGAGGTTGCCCATCGTCGCCGTGAGGATGCACGCCGCCAGGGGCGCGGAGTCCTCCTCCGCGAAGGCCTGCAGCGTCAGCTCGTCCGGTCTGTCAGTGCGAACCGAGGCCAGCAGATAGACGTGCGCCCCCGACGCGAACCGCTCGACCCTCAGGCCAACGGTGAGCCGCGCCTCGCCGTCGGGCAACGCCTCCACCTGACCCGGGTAGGTCGGCTCGGCCGCCGCGGGCGTCCACGAGACCCCCGGAGGCGGCCCGGCGTCAAGGCGCTTTCCCGGCTGACCGTCCTCCGCACTGGCCTCGAGCTCACTGAAGCCCCGCCACGCCTGCCCTTGCACGATGGGCTCGATGGCGATGAAGTTGACCAGCAGCACGCTCCCGTCGGGGGCGGCCGGGTAGCCGACTCGGATCAGCCCGCGCGGCCCGCCCTCGCCCCAGCCATCGACGGCCCCCGGCCACACCGCGAACCGCAGCCCGTCGCGCAGCCCCCACACGGGCGCCGGCGCGTCCGGTCTCGGCCGGAGGAACCGCGCGTCGGCCGCCGCTGTTGCGCTCAGCAGTGCCCCAAGCAGGAGCGCGGCGCCCCATGCGGGCCCGCAGCCGCCCATGAATGACCTCCCAGCGCGAGGTAGGGTGCGCCTCGCGGGGAGGGGAATTCGGTCCGGCGCGGCGAAGGACCTGTCAGCGTTTAGCCCCACGGAGAGCCGGCATGACCGAAGCGGCGCACTTTGTGGTGGGAGCGGCCATCTGCCGCTACGTGCGGTCCAAGCCCCTGGCCCTCGCACTGGCCTTCGCGAGCCACTTCGCGCTGGACGCCATCCCGCATTTCGAACACCCGCGCCTGATCGGCATGAAGAGCTGGATCCCGGTGGCCGCCGTTGGGTGGCTCCTGGCTCTATCGGCGGGCCTGGCCATCTGGCTGCGGTTTCGCCCCAGCCAAGGCAGCGCGGGCGGGTACCACCTGTACCTCATCGCCGGGGGCTTCCTCGGCGGGCTCGTCGACCAGCTGATGTTCTGGTCGGGGCGCGGAGGGCCGCTCGGGGTCATCTGGGAAGCCAACCGGCAGGCGCACTGGTGGGAAGCACGCTACCGCAGTCTGACCCAAGACCCTCAGATCGGGCCGCCGGCCGCGGTCGCGGCGTGCGTCGTGGAGATCGGCCTCGCGGCGCTGGCGACCTGGCTGCTGTTTCGGGCGAGGGCTGGCGGCGTGTCCGGGGCGAGGGACGAGGAGTGAGGAGCGGCACGGCGACGGCGCCAACCTCCTCGGCCGGCCGTCTTCGTGCACTTCGCGTCTTCGTGGTGGACGTGCCGTCAGCCGCCGTCGTCGGCGTAGTTCAGCAGGTTGCGCAGCAGCCGCTCGGCGGCCGGATGCGAGCCCAGGTTCTCCCGCACGTGGAGGCTGTTCAGCACCACCCGTCCGCGCCCGGCCTCCCACACGCCCACCAGCAGCCCTGAAGTGTAGTCCTGCGAGGTCTTCATCGAGCCCGCCACGGCCTCGGCGGGGGCCCCTTGGCCGGTGAAGACCGTGTTCGGGATGAGCTCCCGGTAGTAGGCGTAGTCCATGAGGCCCCCGGCAGGCAGTCCCTCGAAGATGGGATGCCGCTTCGCCCACTCATCGGCGAGGTACAGCCAGCCGCCGATGTGCTGCAGCCGGCCCCTCGGCTCCAGCGGGAGCCAACCCAGCGGGTCGTCCGCGCGCGCGAGCACCTGCGGCTGCAGGAAGACGACCGCGGCCCCGCCGTGCAGGCGCTCGGTCAGCGCCGTCCAGGCCGGCTCGTCCGGCGGCGCGCCGGAGGCGAGGATCACCCCGGCTGTGCCGCTCTCGGGGCTGAAGGCGCGGGCGGCGATCCCATGAGCGGCGAGCCACTGCGCCAGCCCCGGGTCATCGCCGAAGAGGGCGACCTCGGTCGTCACCGGCGGCATGTCGGCGGGATCGGCAACGAAGACGCGCGCCTCACGGCCCGCCGCCGCGCCGCCTTGCTCGAGAGCCGCCACGAAGCGGTACGTTCCCGCCGGGCCGTCGAGCGCAACCTCCTCCGCGAAGACCGGCAGCGCGAAGGGCCCCTCGCCCGCGGGGATGTCCACCGTGAGCCGGCGGTCCAGCAGGCGCCGCCCACCCGGGTCGATGAGCTGCACGCGAGCCGGGTGCTTGCCCGCCGGCAGCGCGTCCTCATTCGCCAGCACCGCCTCCAGCCGCACCGTCGCGCCGCGGTAGACGCTCCCGGGCTCGGCGAACAGGCACCAGCGTAGCGGGTAGAAGCCGTCGAAGATCGCGTCGGTCGTGCCCGGCTTCAGCTCGCGGAAGGTCGTGAACAGCCCCTCGCCGGTCATGCCCTGATCGACCGTCCCCGTGAGACTGTGGGCGACGACGTTCGGGTTGGCGCGAATGGCGTTCAGCCCGAGCGCGCGCTGGTCGGCCATCTTGGCGAGGCAGGCGGCAAAGTAGGCCTCGGGGCTGTCGAAGGTGTTGGCCAGCCCCCAGGCCTCCCAGTCCGCCATGAACCGGTCGAGGCAGGCGCGGTAGTACTGCGCGTCCTCCGCGTGGGTCGCCCCCAGCCGCTCGTAGTGGCGGGCGACGCGCACCAGGTCCACGGCGCTGCCGATCCCGTATTCGGAGATGAACACCGGGTTCGCGCCGCCGCTCGCGGTGCGCAGCTGCCGGATCACCTCGGCGGTGTGAGGCACACGCGGGTAGATGTGCTGATCGCTGAGCACGTTCTCCCATTCGTCGGAGCCGGGGTTGCTCAGCGCGCCGATGGACCCGAGCTGCTCCCCGGACGGGAACAGCTGGAAGGCCGAGGCGTCGGGAGCGTCTGCCGGCGGTAAGACGCCGTAGGACCAGACACCGTTGGGGTTGCCCTGCACCGCGAACTGCTCGGCAGCGTCCCAGCGGTCGCCCGCGGCGGAGGTTACCACCGGCGCCAGCGCGGTCGTGTCGGCGCCGTAGTTGCCGTTGCCCCAACCGCAGGCGAAGTCGAGCGTCTCGCCGGCCTTGAGCGCCACGTGCCCCGCGAACGAGCACTCCGGACCGCCCTCGCCCACGTTGATGCGCCCGTCGAAAAGCGCCTGCCCTCCCGCCAGCACGTGCACATCGGTCGTCGCGCGCTGCGCAATCGACCAGAAGCGCGCCTGCACCGCGTATTCCCCGGCCGCCGGCGCCGTGAACCGGACCACCGCGTACTCCCCGTTGCGGCCTGGATGGAAGGCCAGGTCGCCGGGCGCCCAATCGATCCCGAGCCCGACCCGGTGGGCGTCGGTGGGGTTGTGGGTCACGCAGGGGTCCTCGCGGTCAGCGTTCCGCCAGACCTCCAGCCCCCCGAGCCCGCCCCCCGCGCTGTCCCACCGGCCGCTGTTCAGCAGCACCATTCGCGTCGGGTCCAGCGACCGCACCAGCGCCAGGCTCGCTGCGGCCTGCCGGAATACCGGGCCGTCAGGCGTCTCGTTCAGCATCCCCCAGATGACCACGCTGGGGTGGTTCCGATCACGCAGGATCATCTCGCGGGTCGAGCGGGCGAAGCGCTCGGGCATCTTGGGCGAGTCGGCCAGGCACCACGCTGCGTAGTTCTCCTCATACACCATCAGTCCGACCTCGTCGCACAGGTCGAGCTGGTACCGCTTCGGGATGCCGGCGATGAAGCGGATCGCGTTGAAGCCCATGACCTTCACGTTCAGCAGGTCGCGCCGCAGCCAGTCCGGATCCACCGGCAGCTCCAGCCCGACCGGGCAGCAGTTCCCCGTGTGGGAGCAGCGCAGGTAGATGCGCCGCCCGTTCAGCCGGAACGCGCCGTCCTCGAACCGGAACTCGCGGAACCCGCACCTCACGCTCAACTCATCCGCCGCGACCCTCGCCGTCACGCGGTAGAGGAATGGGTCGTTGAGGTCCCAGACACGCGGTTCGCCCACGCTGAGGCTCGCGCGGAGGGTGGACTCGCCCGGCGGCAGCGTGCCCTGAACGGAGGCGACATCCAGCGTGTGACCCGAGGCGGCGGGGGCGACGGTGAAGGTCAGCGCGGCAGGCTGCGGCTGCTCGCGGGCGTTGAGGACCGTCGCCTCGAGGCCGATGCGCCCCGTGGCGCAGTCCGGGCGCGCAACCAGGTCGGTCAGCCGCACCTCCGGGGCGAGAAGCAGCTCGACGTCGTCGATGATCCCGCCCTGGTCCCATGCCGAGCCCGCGCCGTAGGGCAGGGCCTTGTTCCGGTGCGGCGTCTCGTTCAGCACGATGCCGTCGATCGGCTCGTGCGTCGGGTTCAGGACGCGGACGGCAAGGCGGTTTGCGCCCGTGCGCACGGCCTCGGTGGCGTCCAGAGTGAAGGGCGTCTCGCCGCCC
>VGFB01000493.1 GCA_016869015.1 Armatimonadota bacterium | reverse complement strand
TGCCCCAGGCAAGCCGTGCAGGGGACGACGCCCTCCCAGACAGGATCAGGCGCGGCGACCCCCACCAGCCCACCGGGGCGCTCGGCCAACAGCGTCACCTCAGCGCGACCCGCGGGTGTCGTGCCGATGAGACACAGGGCCGAGAGGATGCCGAAGGCGCTACTCCGCCGCATGCGCATGGTGCCTCCCCTGCGAACTGGAGCGCAGGTCACTGGGCGAAGCGGCCTGTCTCGCAGTTGAACGCCCCTATCTCGTGGGGCAGGCAGTCGAACTCGTTCGCCATGCCGCTGCACCGGAAGACCCCCGTGGAGCCGGAGGGGTGGCACCCACCGAACCTCAAGCAGCTGAAGGCGATCTCGTTGGCGCCGTTGCACCGGAAGTCGTCGGCCATCCCGGCGCACTGGAAGGCACCACTGCACGTGAGATCGGCGGCAGGCGCAGGTTGCGCGTCAGCCGGCTCGGAGCGAAGGGAGTCATGGCGCGACTCCGCTAGGGTTGGTCGGGCGTCCAGATGACGACCTGGAACTGACACGCGGCGTACAGCGTCCCGTCCTCGGTCACGAGGATGTCGTCCACCGGCTTGAGGTCCGAGCCCTCCAGCACCGGGAGATGCTCCGTAATCGGGTGCACGCCCCACTCGCCCTCACGATACGTCAGAACCCCCGCGCCGTCGGTGGCGAGGTACACGCAGCCCTGCCGGTCGGCCTCTACTGCGGTCACCCGGCGGGCGTGAGTGAGCGCGGGCGGGATGGTCTGTGAGGACACGGCGGCGCCAGCGATCTCCACCAGCAGATCGCCGGCGAGAGTCTGGCCGGCGATGAGGGCTCTGTGGTCGAGGCCCACGGTCATGTGCGGGTGGACGAGAGAGGGCATGGCTTCGAACCGGGGGGAATCGTCGGCCACCACGATCCGCGCGTCAGGCGGCGTGCCCTCCACCCGCAGATGCAGCAGGCTGTCGCCAGGGTCGCGTGTCGAAGGGGTGTATAGCCACACGCCCATGGATGGATCGGCTGCGAGAGCTGAGCGACCGCCGTCCGGCGGGTGGAAGTGGGCCGTGTACCACGACCGATCAACCGTCGGAGGCTCTCGGAGGGGCGGGATGTAGGCCCGCACGCCCGACCCCCCGGTTCCCAGAGCCCACGCCACTCCGTCCGAGTCCACGGCGAGGGCAGCGCCGGAGATCCCCTCCGCCGGGATGAGGCGAGGCGGCGGCTCCCCCATGCTGACTCCGACCGGCGAGGGGGCATTGGTGGCCCGCACGCCGCCCACGCGTTCCAGCTCGCCCGCGTGCATGCGGAAGAGCCCCGGCCGCCCGAGTACCCACAGGTCCGCGGCGCGCCGCGTGAGGGCGAGAACCGCGTTCGTGTTGACCCACACCCTCTGGTCGTCGGGAACGTAGCGGCCGAGACGCCAGACCCTGGGATTGCGCGCGTCCCAGCCTGTGTCGGAACAGCCCGCGAACACCGCCCCTGACGTGTCGCTTCCCAGCAAGCCGCGCGGCGGGTCATCGGTGGAGTACGACGGGCGAAGCTCGGGCGTCGGTGTCAGCCGCACTCCCGCCATGTCGACCCACTGGACCGGGCCTGCGGGGGCTGGGGTCGGACCCAGTGCCGCCCAGTAGAGCACGATGGCGCCGACCGCCGCACCAGCTGAACGGCGGGGTTCGACGGTTGAGGAGGACACACTGCCTCCCTCCCTCCCTGACGCCCAACGGCTCACGAGTTCGCGAACTGCGCGGGGCATGCGAATGGCCCCGTGCAGGCGAACTCGCCCGCCGCTTGGTTGCAGCGGAAGCTGCCGCTCGCCGATGGGCTGCAGGCACCGAAGACCTCCTGGGGCTCCCCGCACGTCCCGAACGCGGTGCTGCAGGTGAACACCCGCGTCCCCTGATCGTAGCATCGGAAGTCGTCGGCCATGCCGCTGCACTGGAACTTCGCCGCGCACCGGAACCCCTCCGTGGTCCCGCCATGGTTGTAGCAGAGGAAGTCCCCCGGAGCGGGGTCGTCCCCGATGCTGTACTGACCGGTCGGCCCCACGCCGCAACGAGTGCCTCCTGCTGAGCACTTGAAGGTGCTGCCGCCGCATTGGAACCCGCCCCCGTCCGCTCCGCTCAGGTCCAGGCAACTGAACTCGTGCTTGGTGGTGCAGTCGAACGCCTCAGGCGACTGATCCCCACACATGAAGGACTGCCCAGCACAGTCGTAATCGACGGTCTTCGGACTGGAACCGCAGAAGAACTGCCCAAAGCAGTCAAACGTGCCTGTGCCAGGCGGGTCCGATCGCCGGCCGCAGGCGTACCAGACGCGAGTCCCGGAGGAGTCGCAGTAGAAGAGGCTCGGGCATTCGTGCGCTACGTCCAGACAATCCTGCCCATACGGCGGACCACTGCACGTCCAGGGCGGATCGCACGGGTAGAACTCATCCACTCCCGGGCAGAGGTACTCCGGTCCGCTGACGTTGGCGCAGTCGAAGTTGCTGGGGTACAGGCAGTCGAAGGCCCCGCCGTGGGCCGGAGGGTTGCAGTCGAACCAGCCCGTGCCGCCGACCCACGGCGGGCAGGAGAAGCCGGTGTGGCCTGCCTCGACCTTGTTGCAGTCGAACTGGGCCTCGCCCCACTGGCACTGGAACTGCTCGCCCCATTCGCACTTGACGTCGGGGAAGTGGCAGCCGGTGAACGGCGGGGTCGTGTTGGCGTTGCAGGTGAACGGGCCGGCGGGGGGGACGCAGTCGAAGGTGGGCATGCCCCCGCAGTGGTTCTCCATGACGGTGCACTGGTACGCTGCCAGGCACTCGTGCCCAGGCGGCCAGCACTGGAACTCCGGACACTGGTGGGGCTCGAGGCACTCGAAGGGCGGCTGGCAGCCGAAGGGCATCTGGCACTCATGCGGCTGCCCGCACTCGAAGGGCTGGCCGCACTGATGCGGCTCGAGGCACTCGAAGGGCTCGGGGCACCCGAAGGGCATCTGACACTCGAAGGGCTCAAGGCAAGGGAAGGGCTGCACGCACTGGAACGGCTCCAGGCACTCGAAGGGCGGCTGGCACTGGTGCGGGATAGGGCATTCGAAGGGGAAGCCGCATACGAAGGGCTCCATGCACGGCTCGAAGGGCATCTGACAGGCGAAGGGCTCGAGGCACTCCTGGAGCGGTTCGCCGCAGCCCTGGAGGATGTTGGCCTCGTAGGCGGAGGGGCAGAGCGCCGTGCTCCGCACTCGCGGGCGGGTCGGCTTCAGCACGCCCGAGCCGGCCAGCTGCCGGGCGACGGAGTTCGCCATGGAGCGGGTCCCCTGGAGCTCGTGGACCCGCCCGAGCACCCGGTCCAGGAGGGGTTCGAGGCGGTCGAGCCCGAACAGGGAAGCCGCCGCCATCCCGACGGACTGGCGGAAGAAGTCGCGACGCACGACGGGTTCGGGGTCGGGGGAATCGGGCGAGCCGCCTTCGGGCTCGCGGGGCACGTCGTCTTCCGGCAGGCCGTCCCGATGCTCCGCCATCAAAGACCCTCCCCTCGCCTATGACGCCTGTTCCGGCTTTCCGGTTGCCTCCGGCATTCGTCGGTTCACGCTGACTCGCCGAATCACCGCCTCGGCGATCAGATCGATCTTCCGTTGTTCCTCCAGCCGCTCCACCACTCGGTCGGCGATGCGGTCGATCAGGGCGTCCAGCAGGCCGTCGCCTGCGCCTCCCGGTCCGTCGGCACTCGGCGGGCGCTGGTTCGGCTCGGGCAATGACTCCATCCACTGTACCCCTCTGTGCCGACAAGCGCGAGGTTCCGCCTTACTCTGTTCACTATAGCACGTCCCCCCCGCCTATCTGTCAAGGCAATACCGCGCTGAAGCCTCAACGACGTGTTCACGGCCGGCGGGACAAGTCAGTGGGATGTGGCGGCGGCTCAGACGAGGCGCCCGGGACCGCAACGATGCCTCGTTTGACAGATGAAGGGTCGATTCGGTACAATCAGGTCGTGACCCGACGCACCCGAACTCCGCGTCGGGCTTCTTCCGATTGTGAGGCGGACGAACCTGGACGCGTTCCTCAGTGAGGTGCAGAAGCCGGGACGGTACACCGGCGGCGAGTGGAATGAGATCGTCAAAGAGGGCCCGGTGGCCTGCCGCATGGCCCTCTGCTACCCCGACACCTACGAGGTGGGGATGTGCCACCTCGGCTCCCGAATTCTGTACGAGATCGCCAATCGCCGCGCCGATACCGCCTGCGAGCGGGCGTTCCTGCCGTGGCCCGACATGCAGGAGCAGCTCGCTGACCGCGGGCTGGCGCTGGCAACGCTGGAGACGCAGACCCCCCTGCACGAGCTGGACCTCGTCGGGATCACGCTGCAATACGAGCTGAGCTACCCCGGCGTGGTGAAGCTGCTGGAGTTGGGTCGCGTTCCCGTGCGCGCGGCGGAGAGGGATCA
>VGFB01000492.1 GCA_016869015.1 Armatimonadota bacterium | reverse complement strand
CACACTCGACCGAGAGGACGCCGGTGTAGCTGTGCCGGCGGAGGATGCCGATGACGCGGGGCCAGTCGACGGCGCCGTCGCCGCACGCGCACCCGACGGCGGTGCCCGTGACCTGCCCGCGCTCCGCCTCGCTCTGCTCGAAGGCGATGTCCTTCGCGTGCACGTGCACGAGACGGTCGGCCACGAGCTCCAGCATCTCGTACGGGTCTTCCTTCCCGGCCAGGAAGATGTTCCCCGTGTCCCAGTTCACCTTCAGGCGCGGGCTGTCGGAGAGCGCGAGGAGCTTGAGGAGCGTCTCGCGGCGGACGGTGTAGAGCTGATGCGGCTCGATTGCGACGTCGATGCCGTGACGCTCCGCGACCGCGAGGATCTGGTGCAGCGAGTAGCGCATAACCTCGAAGGCGTGGTCGTCGTCCATCCAGTCGGGCTTCGGGCCCTCATCGGTGCAGACCGTCGGCGCGCCGATGTCGGCGGCGTAGCGGATGGCGGCGGTGATGTAGGCCACCGAGACCTCCGGCCGCATGAGGGCCGAGTGTCCGCTCAGCGCGGAGCACTTCAGGCCGAGCTCATCGAGCCACCCCTTCACCTCGAGGGGGTCGTCCTCCATGCTGAGCATGTGGTAGTAGCCCGCGATGGCGAGGAGGTCGTAGCCCGTGGACACGCAGGGCTCGACATACTCGTAGCCGAGGTCGGCAGCGGCCTGAATGCCCTTGCGGAAGTTCATGTCGGCGCTGCGGACGAACTCGAGGTTGATCCCGAGGCGAATGTCAGACATCGTGGGGCCTCCTGCTCGGGGGTATGAGCCGCTTGGAGTCGAACGTGCCCGGCTAACGACTATTCCCGCGGTCGAGGGGCTTCACCTTCGCGGCTTGGGGGCAGAAGGTCAGTGCCCGCCGCGACCGGAAGGCACGTCTCCCAACGGGCGCGGACACGGTTGGCCAGGGAGGACAAAGGCCATGTGGGCGCAAGCGCTTGGCGCGCTGCTGCTGAGCATGACCGGGGTTGCCGCGGAGGCGCCGGCGATGCCGGACGAGGCGATCTGTCCGCGGGCTAGCGCGGCCCCGGTGATCGACGGCGCCTTGGACGACCCATGCTGGGTGGAGGCGGCCGAGATCGCGGGCTTCACCCGGCCCTTGAGCGAGACTGCCCCGGCGAAGGCCACCTCCGCCCGCGTGTGCTTCGACGAGACGGCGCTGTACCTCGCCGTTGAGTGCGCGGAGCCGCAGCCCGCGCGGCTGCGCCGGCAGGCCCAGGCCGGCTCAGGGGCGGTTTGGCAGGACGACTGCGTCGAGGTGTGGCTGCGAGCGGGCGACAGCCAGCTGGCCTTCGACCAGTTCATCGTGAACGCCGGGGGGGTGACCCAGAGCCTGCGCAGCCGCCCCGGGGAGGCTGGAGCAGCGCCGGGGCCATGGTCGGCCGCGGCAAGAGTGGCTGCCGCTTCGTGGACGGTCGAGGTGGCGATCCCCCTCGCCACCGTTGGGGTCGACGCGCCGAGGCGAGGGCAGTTGATCCAGCTCAAGGTGGGGCGAGAGGACCCCGAGGGCGAAGCGACTGCCCTCTCGACCTGGCCGCCGAAGTCGATCTACGGCGGCGCCGAGGGGTATGGGCGACTGTATCTGGAGACCGCCAACGTTCTCGCCAATCCGGACATGGCCGAGCAGCGCGACGGGCGCATCGCGGCCTGGGGCTGGAGGCAGGACGACGCGGGGTTGTTCTCCTCGGTGGAGGACGACGGGCGGCAGGTCATCCGGTTCGACGCGCCCGGGAGGTACTCGGTCGCCCAGCAGGGCCTACGGCTGATCCCGAACGCGCTGTACCGGCTGGACGCGCGGGTGACGGGTCAGGCGTCGGTGTACCTGCGCGCGCGGACGGCCCGGCGGCGGGGTGAGGACACGACGGCCTACACCGTGAACTCGCGGCCGAGCGCGGAGTACCAGAAGCTGGAACTGACCTTCCCCACCGGCGAGACAGGCGAGGCGCTGATCATCATCGGGAACACGGAGGGCCAAGGTCGGGGCGAGGTGTTCATCGCCGGTCTCCGGATCGCGCAGGAGGTCTCGTTCGACGCGGACGGGCCGGCGATCGCGCTGAAGCCCGACGAGCCGGTGGTGGTGAGGAAGCTGCTGGTAGCCGACTGCCGCGCGCTGCGGGGGTTCGTCGCGGCGCCGGTGGACGGGCGCTTCGATAGCTACGACTGGAACATGGGCGTGTGGGAGTACGGGATGCCGGGGGCCGGCGCGGGCGTGGGCTATAGCTACCGTCAGAACGACGGCCTGCACATCACGCTCGCCGATGAGGGCGGCGTCGATGCGGTGATCATCCGTCAGGGCGCGCGGGTGAAGCTCCATCGCGACGCCGAGCGCTATGACGATCCGGGAGAGGCGCCGCTGCTGTGTGACTTCAAGGGCCGCGCCAAGACCTCGCGGGCGATCTTCCCCGAGCGCGTGAACGCCACGCGCTTCAGCTTCTTCGACCTGCAGGACGGGCGGATCGCGGACTGCTCGTTCCTGCGGATCGGGGGCGAGGCGCCGGGGCAACCGAACATGGTGCTGGAGGCGGGCAAGGAAACGGACCCCGGTGACTTGCGGCCTGCATTGGACCGGAGGTTCGGTGAGGAGGATCGGACAGCCTACGACCTGCTGCGCCGCGAGGGCGCGATCGGGGCGCCGGCCAGGCGCGCGATCCACTTCGTTACCGTGCCGTTGGAGGAGGAGCTCTGCCTGGCCGGGATGGCGCTCCGCCTGACCGTTCCCGACGTGCCGAGCGGCTGCCCGCTGACGGTGGCGATCCAGGACCCGCTGAACCCGCGGCAGGAGCTGATGGGCGTCGACTTCGCGGTCGGGGGCCCGGGGCGGCTCGAGCCGGTGCTGGACTTCCCCGACCAGATCGTGCCTGCGGGCACGCGGCTGTGGCTGACGCTGACCTTCGGCGCGCCGGTGACGTTGGAGAGCGCGGCGGTCACGTTGCGGACGGTCCCGCGCGAACAGGCGCTGCCCGAGGCGCTCGCGTTCCGGAAGCTGGTGATGAAGGGCCTGTTCTGCGAGATGAGCGAGGCGCGCCCGTGGACGGGCTTCCGGAAGGACACCGACTACGAGAAGTTCCGGCGCGAGAATCACTGGGGCGAGGGCGTGATGGAGCTTGCCGAGACGATCGCCCAGTGCAAGGCCCTCGGCCCCGAGGACGACACCGTGCGCTGCTATGATGAGTGGTTCTGGCGCACGGCCCGGGACCTGCCGCCCTTCGAGCCGCGCATCGACGAGGCTCCCGGCGCGCCGGAGTGGGCGGCCGTGGCGCGCCAGGCGTGGCTGACGGCGCGGGAGGTACCGAAGTGGTGGCTCGATCACCGGCTCGTGCCCACCGGCGAGTTCGGCGGACTGGTCGGGGATGACTCGGACATGTACCAGAACTACGCCGACTTCCCGATGTTCGAGCGCGATGGCGTGGCCGCGGAGATCATGGCGGGGGCCGCGGCGCTGGCGGAACTTGCGGAGGCGGAGAACCTGGAAGCCGGCCTCAACCGGCACACCACCGACCCGCTGCACGCGTATGAGGAGGGCGTGAACCACGAGGCGCTGATGCTCTGGTGGAACTACGGCGACCCGGTCTACTTCGAGCGGTGTCTGCTGGCCGCGAAGTCGATGCCGGCGCTGACCGTGATGACCGAGAAGGGGCATCGGCACTTCAAGAACCAGGACTGCGGCGCCGAGGACCTGCGGATCGAACGGGAGCTGGGGGTCGATGGGTTCGCGCACCCGCTGATGCTGCACCCGTGCTTCGAGGTGGCGTGGTACAACGGCAGCCCGCGGGTCATGCAGTTCCTGCGGGAGTGGGGCGACGGCTGGCTGGCGCATCAGCAGCCCGGGGCCTATGCTACGTCGGTGGATGTGAGAACGGAGGAGGCGACCGAGACCAGCGAGCGCCCCCTGTACGGAGGCTACACCACGCAGGCCACGGCGCACAACTTCCTGTGGTGGCTGACCGATGACCTGAGGTACATCCAACCGTTCATGGACTTCTGGTCGCGGGGCGAGGACGTGTGGCCCGCGCGGCGCTACACCCCGGAGGCGTATCACCGCGGGGCGCTGGACGGGGTACAGAACCCCGAGGCGATCCTGGCGGGCAATCCGGTGACGAAGGCCATCGCGCTGGGCGAGCGCCAGGCGCTGATCGACGCGCTGAAGCGCGACATCGCGGAGCTGCAGCGCTTCCGCACGATGTACACCGATGCGGAGCTCTTCACCGACCGCGTGTTCCTCGACGCGATCACCAACGCCGCGCAGTGCTACACGGGCGGCTACGCGACCCGCAACAAGTACAACCAGACCCACGCGGTGAGCTACGAGGGCTTCGGAACCGACTACGCGGCCTTGGTCCTCGTCGCGCGCCGGGACCATGTCAAGGCCCTGCTGTACAACTTCCGC
>VGFB01000491.1 GCA_016869015.1 Armatimonadota bacterium | reverse complement strand
CCACATCGAGGAGTTGCGCGCGTCTGCTACTACAACGCTTCGGAGCGGGTCTGTGTGCCCACCTGGGGTCCACCACGCCTCGGAGCAGCTTCGCACTACTTGAACACCAGCTGTGCCGGGCCGCCCTGGAACTTCACGTGTCCATCGAGGTAGCAGACGTTGATGGAGCCGTTATGCGACTCGTGCAGGGTCACGCCGTACTGCTCCCGCGTCATCCGGCACCACCCATCGGTGAAGAGCCAGCAGTCGCTATCCCAGATCTCGGTCATGACGCGGGGCCCGGGCACGCCGCGTCCGGGCAGGAAGCCCCACGCGATCCAGGTGCTGAAGCTCGGGTTCCCCGGGGTGACGGTGTTCAGCCGCCGGTCGAAGCTGTAGTAGTAGTAGCTGATGTTCCCCGCCGCCTTATTGGCGTCCGTCTCCACGAAATCGGGCATCCAGGTCCCGATCGCGGGAGCCGACGGGCAGTACATGATCTGCCTGTTCTTGGTGTACGGGTTCAGCTGGTTCACGAGCCGCATGTGGGTCGTGCTGCTGTTGCAGGGGTAGTAGTCGCAGGGGAGGTACTCATCGGCGTCCTGCGCGTACATGTGCGCCGCGAGACCCAGCTGTCGCAGGTTCGAGGCGCACGTCGTCTTGCGGGCCGACTCCCGGGCTC
This sequence comes from Armatimonadota bacterium, assembly GCA_016869015.1. GTDB lineage: Bacteria > Armatimonadota > Zipacnadia > Zipacnadales > VGFC01 > VGFC01. Next base: position 3,765 of record VGFB01000491.1, on the reverse strand, counting down.
GCGCGAAGACGGGGAAGAGCATCGCCGCCAGGATGGCGATGATCGCGATGACAACCAGCAACTCAATCAACGTGAACGCGCGCCGGGCGTGCCTCACAGGGCGACCCCTCCTCGGGAAGGCTGACCGCCGGTCCCATTGGCCCCGTCGAGCGCCCTCTTCGCCACTGACTTTGTTCGGCCCTTGTTTCCGACCGTTCTTGTGGGAAAGGGAAGACCGCCTCGCAGGCGAACTCCCGCCGTCGATCCATCCACCATGACCCACGGAGCCCTACCGCGATGGCGTGGCGCCTGCCTGACCCTCCCGACTTCGCCCGGCACAATGAGGAGGTGGCCGCCGTCTGGCGGGCCTACCATGCGGGTCGTCCCACCCGCGTGCCCGTGTCGATCCACGGTAGCATCCGCAACCTCCTCCAGAACCCCGCGCTGAACGACACGGGGTACACCTTCCAGGACTTCTTCGAGGACCCGGAAGCCCAGATCCAGTGCCAGCTTGCCTACCAGGCCTGGTACCGGAACCACGTCCTCTGCGATCGGGAGATGGGGCCGCCGGCGAATGGCTGGACTGTCGCGGTCGACTTCCAGAACTCCTACGATGCGGGCTGGTTCGGCTGTCCGCTGTACTACGACGGTAACGCGGTGCCCGACACTGTGGAGATCCTGAAGGAGAACAAGCGCAAGCTGTACGCGATGGAGTGCCCCGATCCCTTGCGCGGCGGGTTGATGGGCCGCGCGGTCGAGTTCTTCGAGTACATGCACGAGCGCTGCCGGACCCTCGAGTTCCAGGGACTGCCGGTCCATCCGCCCACGACCATCCCCGGGGAGGGCTGTGACGGCCCGCTGGACGCCGCGTACAAGCTCCGCGGCGCCGCGGAGCTGTGCCTCGACATGGTCACCGACCCCGGGTACTACCACGACCTGATGGGCTTCGTCACCGACTGCCTCATCCGCCGGATGAGGGCCATCCGCGAGTGGCGTTGGGAGCGTTTCCCCGACGCCCCGGACAAGGGGCAGTTCCGGCGACCGGGCTACGGCTTCGCGGATGATGCGATCGTGCTGCTCTCGGTCGCGCAGTACCGCGAGTTCGTGCTGCCGTACCACCGGCGGATGATCGAGGCGTTCAGCGACGGGGGACGCATCGGGGTGCATCTGTGCGGCGACGCGACCCGGTTCTTTCCGCTGCTGCGCGACGAGCTGAACGTCTACAGCTTCGACACGGGCTTCCCGGTGGACCACGGCCAACTGCGCCGCGACCTCGGCCCTGAGGCTCAGATCCAGGGCGGCCCGCCGGTCATGCTGCTGAAGGGAGGCCCGATCCCCGCCCTCCGCGAGTCCGTCCGCTCGATCTGTGCGTCCGGGGTCATGGAGGGAGGCAAGTTCATCCTGATCGCGGCGAACAACATGGCCCCCGGCACGCCCGTCGAGCACGTTGCCGCGATGTACGACGCCGGCAAGGAGTTCGGCCGCTACTGACGCCCGCTCCGTAGCCGCTCGTACCGCACGACCAGCTCCTCCTTCGCGCATCCCGCTGCCGAAGGCCTGCCGTCCGCCCACGCTCACGCGAAAGACGATGCTGCCGCCCCCGGCGTTGGTGTCCACGCCCACGGTCGCGCGGAACGTGCGGCCCGGGCCCGGCAGCCGCACCAGCACCTCGCTGACCGCGTGGCACAGCAACCCGTGGGCGAACTCCTTGTCCGCGATCCTCAGCCGACGCCCATCCGGCCTCCCGTTCACCAGCACCCGGTCGTTGTTGGCGAGGACCACCAGGCCCGGCGGCACGACGGCGGACAGCGTCGAGGGAGGAGCACTGCGCGCGCGCCCGAAGTGCTCTGCCGCCCAGCGCCGCGCGCGGGACAGCTCCCGGTCCGTGGGCGTCGCCGCGGCGGCGACCGCGGTCATCAGCACGCAGGCCATCGCCGGTATGCACCACGGCGCGAGGTCACGGAGCATGATCGGCCCTCCGGATCAGCCCTTGATCCCCGTCAGTCGCACGCCTTGGATGAAGGTCCGCTGCGTGAGGAAGAACAGCACGATCAGGGGGGTGATCACGATCATCGAGGCGGCCATGAGCATGCTCCATTCCGTGCCGCCGTGCTGGCTCTGATAGGCCTGCAGCCCCAGCGACAGCGTGAACATGCTCTCATCGGTGAGGTAGATCAGCGGCCCGAGGAAGTCGTTCCACACGTACATGAAGTGGAAGAGCGCCACGACGGCCAGCGCGGGCTTGGCGAGCGGCAGGATGATGTGCCAGAACGTCTGCAGCTCCCCGCACCCGTCGATCGCCGCCGCGTCCGAGAGGTCGCGCGGAATCGACATGAAGAACTGGCGTAGCAGGAAGATGTTGAACGCGCCCCCCAGCCACGCCGGGACCCACAGCGGCCGGAAGCTCCCGATCCAGCCCAGCTCCTTGAAGATGCTGAATACCGCCACCATCGTCACCGGGAAGGGCACCATCATCGTCGCCAGCGTCGCCGCGAACAGCACGTCTCTCCCCCGCCAGCGGATCCGCGCAAAGCCGTAGGCCACCAGCGCGTTGGAGACCACCGTCCCCGTCACCGAGAGCACCGCGAGGTACAACGTGTTCCGCGCCTGGCGCAGCATGGGGATGTAGCCCAACTCCTCGCTGCGGTACATCACCGCGTCGGAGTAGTTGCGCCAGAGGAACTGCTTCGGCCACCAGCGCGGCGGCATCTCCATCGTCTGCTCCGTCGGCTTCAGCGACGTGGAGATCGTCCAGGCCAGCGGCATGAGAAACAGGCCCGACAGCATGATCAGGACGAGGAGGACGATCACCTTCGTGAATGGGGATCTGGGCCTCAACTTGGCGCCTCTCCGACCGGCCTGCGGCTCTGTTAGCCGCGGTATGTGGGGTTGTAGGAGCGGCTTCAGCCGCGATGCCGTGGATGCTCTACGCGCAACGTCATCGCGGCTGAAGCCGCTCCTACAGCCAACGGAATCACATGCGCCTTGCGCACTCATGTAGGCGCGATTCATCGCGCCCGACTGCCGCCCCGATCGGCCTACCCTCCCTCGTAGTACACGAACCGCTTGCTCAACCTCAGCGCCAGCATCGTAAGCGCGAACACGATGAGGAAGAGAATCCACGCCATCGCGGAGGCGTAGCCCATCCGCAGGTAGGTGAAGGCGTTGTCGTACAGATATGTCGTCAGGAAGTAGATCGAGCGGTCGGGCGAGCCGGTCGGCGAGATGACATACGGCACCGCGAAGAACTGCAGCCCCCCGATGATTCCCATGATGAGGTTGAAGAGGATCACCGGCGAGATCGCCGGGAGGGCGACGTGTCGCACCTTCTGCAACCAGTTCGCGCCGTCCAGCTCGGCGGCGTCGTAGAGGTGTTGGGGCACGTCCTGCAGGCCCGCGAGGTAGATCACCATCGCGTTCCCGCCGCCCCACAGACTCATGATCACCAGGGCCGGCTTGGCCCAGGCCGGATCGGCCAGCCACCCCGGCGGGCCCTCGCGCAGGGCCGCGAACGTCCGGCCCAGCAGGAACGCCAACGGGCCCGCCTCCGGATGCAAGAGCGCCACCACGGCCACGGCCGCCGTCCCGCCCACCAGCCACGCCGCCCAGCTGCGCGCGGCCCCCCAGATGAGCAGCAACCGGTCGTACGCCCACGCCCCCAGGATGACGGCCGCGGGGAGGGCGTACCCCAGGTAGAGCACCCAGTAGATCTGCGCCGGGCTCAGCAGGTTGTTCAGCAGCCCGTACTGCCCGTTGAAGATCCACAGCCACACGATCGCCAGCGCC
>VGFB01000490.1 GCA_016869015.1 Armatimonadota bacterium | reverse complement strand
CGTGGGAGCCCTGGCAGCGGCCGACTTCCGGATGGGCCGCGAGGGCAGAGCCGAGTTCGCCGAGAGCCTCGCGCCCGAGGCCGCCGACGCCATGCACCACGGCAGCACCGTCATCTTCGCCACGCGCATGGCGGCGCTGCCGACAAGCTTCCCGGACGTGCCCTGGGCGGAGGCTGTCTCGCGCGGCTACTCAGACCTGGGCGGCCAGGTCGTGGACCAGCACGACAACGTGGGCGGGCTGACGCACTTCTGGGAGTACGGCCAGTACCTCGATCCCCTCCGCGATGCCGAGGCGATTCGCGACCACCTCCTGTGCGCCGTCTACGGCGCCTTCGCCACTGCGAAGAGGCTGCACCCCGAGAGGAACGCGAACCTCGAGCTCGCGCGGGTGGGGATAGTCCCTGCAGGCGGCGAGTCGCGCCGGCTGATGGGCGACCACATTCTGACCGAGGGCGACATCCGCGCCGGGACGATCTTCCCCGACGGCGCCGCAGTCGGCACCGGCCACTTCTGCCTGCACTACCCCGGCGGCGACTACGACTTCCGGCTGGGCGACTGGCAGTGGATTGAGGTCCCAACCTTCACCATTCCCTTCCGCTGCCTGTACTCCCGCAATGTCCCGAACCTGATGATGGCGGGCAAGCACATCAGCGTGACCCACATCGCCGGGTCCTGCACGAAGACCATGCTCAACGGGGGGCAGATGGGTGTGGCGGTGGGGGCCGCGGCTTACCTTTGCCGCAAGCATCGCGCCGTCCCGCGCGAGGTGGGTCAGGACCACATCCACGAGCTCCAGGAGATCGTGGCGCGCCAGTGAGGCGCTGCAAGAGGGATGCACCGGGCGTGCAGACAGGCAAGCCCGGCGGCGATACGAACGAGGGAGGTCCGACCAATGTCTCGATGCCGAGAGTACGCCATCGTCACAGCGCTCGCGATCGCTGCGGCCTGCGCGCCGGCGTGGGCACAGCCGGGCGGCGCGGACGGCCCCGCACCGATCCGGGAGGGGCCGGTTGCCGCCAGACTCGCCGAGCGAGGGGCATGGCTGACGGAGTCCTTCGACGGCACTGAGGTCGATCTGAAGACCTGGCGGATCTGGCACTCGGACCCGGAGCGCGTGAGCTTCCGGGTGGCGGACGGGCGCTTCGAGCTCAGCGCCACGGGGGAGGTGGGACACAACGGGCTGTGGCAACTGGGATGCACCAAGTACAAGGACGCCGTTCTGGTGGCGCGCATGGACGTGCGCAGCGAGGGGCCCGACGCGCACGCACTGGCACTACACCTCTGCGGGGGCGATGGATCCCGGAGCCCGGACCACTGGACTGAGATCGTGATGTACGACGAGGGCCCGAAGGCACGTTTCTCGTACTGGTCCACTGCGCCTGACGGGGCCTTCGTCTATGACTCAGCGAGCGAACTCGTGCTGGACAGACCCGAGACCCCCGGCTTCCTGGCGAAGGTGGAGATGGACGCCGCCGGCAACACCGCCACGACATGGGTACACGACGGCCGGCAGTGGCGACAGGTCGGCCCGGCAGTGGAACTGCTCCTGCGCACGGTCCATTGCGAAGTGAAGTTCCGGGGCGGTCTGCCTCCGCGGGGGCCGGGCGAGACCACCAGCAAGGCGTGGTTCGACGACGTACGCATGTACCCTCGCCCCGCGAGTCACCCCGTGGGCATCCGACTCGTGCGCGAGGACGGGTCGCAGATCTGGAGCCGCGGTGCCACGGAGGCCTGGCCTCCGAAGGTACGCGTCGGTGACGGGCCGGAACGCAGCATCGAGGACCTGGTGGTCGAGCTTTGGACAGCGGACGGTGCACAGCTCATCGCCCGCAGCCAGTCCCAGAACATGGGCTTCTACATGCTATCGCTCAAAGACACGCCCTGGGACGCCTACCCCGTGGGGGCGAGGGTGCGGCTGAGCATTGACGGCGACCAGTTGGGACAGGCTGCGGTCATCCCGCTGGAGGGCCTTCGGGGTCTGTACCCGGACGACGTGTGGGATGTGGTGGTCAGATGACGGTCCGCCCGTGAGGGGCCGACGCCGCTTTGGCGACGGGACCCTCCCGGGGAGGCTCCGACGGAAACGGCGCCGGGCCAGCCCTGCATTGGCAGAGCCCGGGGGCAAGAGAGGACCGCCTGCGGCAACGGCAGGCCCGCCACGCAGCCATCGGCCCGCCCGACGAGCCCGGCAGAGGCTCCACCCAGACGGAAACCACCCAGCAGGGAGGTCCCCACAGTGCGAGTCCTCCAGCACGTCGTCGCTCTGTCTTTCATCGTCCTTCAGGTCGCTACAGCCCAGACGCCCGATGGCGACATGGAGCTCGCTGACCGCGGCCCATGGGAGATCTACGGGACGCCGGTCACTGTCGAGAAGTCCACCTTCGCCCGCGGCGGCGCACGGTCCCTGCATGTGGTGACCGACAACAAGGACACGATGGGCGGGAACTACGAGGGGACCTCATACTCCCTGGGCGCCCGCAAGGTGGGGGACTTGGTGGAGGTCTCCTTCTGGTTCAATGCCAAGGGCGGCCAGACGATCTGTGTCGGGATGGGGCCGGGCTACTTCGTGAACGCCTGGTGGCTATCCGGGACGGACTGGACCCGGGCGGACGTAAGCCTGCGCTGCCCACAGGACGGCGACTACACCGTCTGGATCAGCCAGGGGTCCGCCGCTGCGGAGTTCTACCTGGACGACTTCATCGTCAACGTTACGCGTCGGCCGTCGCTGGGCACGGCGGCGCCGGACCGTCGCGTGACTCTGGCGGGAGGACCCCTGCGCCTGAGCCTGTGCCGGGACAGCGGAGCCATCTGTGGTGTGGAGAACACTGCGACGGGCGAGGTCTACGCCGCAGCCGGGCAGCGCCAGCCGCTGCTGGGGCTGGAGCTACTCACGGAGGATGGGCTGGGGTATGAGCGCATCCCCTTCGAGCGGCTCCGGCTGGCGGACCTGAAGGTCGAGGGCGAGGGCAGCGCCGAGCTTCGGTTCGGCGTCGAGGGGCTTGAGATCGAGGTCGCCGTGAGCGTGCGCATGGGAGAGGACGGCTCCGCCAGCTTCGTCGGGACGCTGCGCAACGGGTCGGCTCGTACCGTGACCAGCCTGGAGCTGCCGATGGTCTACGGCTTGTGCCCGGCGGTGAATCCCGACGCACTCACGCTGGTACACCCAACCGTCTGCGGGCAGATCACGCCGAAGGCGCTGAAGTCGGATGGCTGCAAGGCCACGTACCCCGGACAGGCCGTGATGGGCTGGCTGGACCTGTCGGGCGAGCAGGGCGGCGTTTATCTGGCGACCCATGACTCGCGCAGTCTGGGGACGCGGCTGATGGCGCTGCCCGCGCCGGGGCCGAGCTTCGACATGTCGCTGACGAAGGAGCTTCCGGTAAAGCCGGGCGTGACCTGCGAGTTCCCGGCGGCGGTTCTGGCGGTGCACACGGGGGACTGGCACGCCTCGGCGGACCGCTACCGGGCGTGGGCCCGGGAGTGGATGCAGCCGCCGGACGTTCCGGACTGGCTGCGCCGCTCCGATGGCTGGGTGCTGACGGGCATCCAGAATGGCCTCCCCTTCCGGCAGCTCCCGGACATATACCGCCAGGCCCAGTGGATGGGCATTGACTATCTCCACGTCCAGGGCCAGGGCATTGACACGATCTGGGACGGCCCGGACGGCAAGCCCCGTTTCCACGACCTCACCTACCCGTATCCCACCCCACGCTTTGGCACGGTGCCAGAGCTGAAGCAGGCGGTCCGGCGCATCCACGATGAGAGCGGACATGTGATGTTCTACTTCCTGTACGACCGCTGGACGCCCTCGCACTCGACGGCGGACGACTTCGGCTCCGGCAGGCGTGCCGACGTGCCCGCTCCCTATCACCCTCCAGGGCCGGAGTTCTACCCGACGAGCGCCCTCATCGAACAGCCCGGCAAGCAGGCCCCGACTGAGCATCCCCTGGGCGAAGAGCGGATGATGTGCCTGGGCTCGCCCGGCTGGCAGGAGTGGATGCGGCACTGGGCGGTGGACGTGTATGCGAAGGAGTACGGGGCCGACGGGTTCTACTGGGATGTCATGGGGCGCAACGGGCCCTTCCGCTGCTTCAACGCCGCGCATGGCCACAGCGGCGAGAGCGAATGGGCCGGCGGCTGTGCGAAGGTCCTGAGCAACACCATCGCCCAGGGGCGGGCCATCAACCCGGACTACTCCACCGCCATCGAGGGCTGCTCGGATGTGCTCGGCCAATGGGTGGGCTTCCACCTCATGTCCGGCGCGACCCTCACGCCGAACGTGTTCCGCTACACCTTCCCAGAGATACTGTGCGTGGACGGCTTCTCGAACCACACCTTCAAGCTGACCGGTCCGCAGAAGGCCCGGCGAGTGTTCCTGGAGGGTGAGCGCTTCGACCTGCACGGCTACGACCAGCGCGTGAAGAAGGTGCTGAA
>VGFB01000489.1 GCA_016869015.1 Armatimonadota bacterium | reverse complement strand
TTAAGCGCGCCTCGCCCTCGATGGGTGAGATCGCCGACGACATGTTCGACCCGCGCCTCATCGCGCAGACGTACTCCGGCAACGGCGCCGCGGCGCTGAGCGTAATCACGGAGCGGAAGTACTTCCAGGGCGAGCCCTTCTACATCCGCCGCGCGCGGAAGTACATGCCGCTGCCGATCCTGCGGAAGGACTTCATCGTCGACCCGTACCAGGTCTACGAGTCGCGGATGCTGTCGGCCGATGCTGTTCTGCTCATCGTGCGCCTCCTGACCGACGATCAGCTCTTCGACCTGCTCGGGCTCACTCGCGAGCTCGGCATGGCGGCCCTGGTGGAGACCCACGATGAAGCGGAGGTCGAGAGGGCGGCGCGGGCGGGGGCGGACATCGTCGGCATCAACAACCGCGACCTCGGCACGATGACGATTGACCTGGCCACCACCGAGCGGCTCGCGAAGCGCGTGCCCCGCGAGGCGCTGCTGGTCAGCGAGAGCGGAATCGAGACGCGCGAGGATGTGGAAAGGCTGGCGAAGGCCGGGGCCCATGCGGTGTTGGTGGGGACGACGCTGATGAAGGCCGGCGATGCGGTCCACGTGGTGATGCGCCCGCTCGTGGGGGTCTACCGTCCGGGCTTTGGGCCGGAGGACGACACGACGATCAGCTGTTGAGGAAGGACGTCTACCATGGCAGCAGTGAAGAGGGGCTACTTCGGCCGGTATGGCGGCCAGTACGTACCGGAGATGCTGGCGCCGGCGCTCGACGAGCTGGAAGCCGCCTATGAGGCGTGCCGCGAAGACCGTGAGTTCCGCGACGAGCTGGAGTTCTACTTCCGCGAGTATGTCGGACGCCCGACCGGACTGACATACCTGCCGCGGCTCAGCGAGCATTGCAACGGGGCGCGGGTGTACCTGAAGCGCGAGGACCTGTGCCACACGGGCTCGCACAAGCTGAACAACTGCATCGGGCAGGCGTTGCTGGCCCGCCGCATGGGGAAGCCGCGCCTGATCGCCGAGACGGGCGCGGGGCAGCACGGGGTGGCGACCGCGACGGTGGCGGCGCTGTTCGGCCTCGAGTGTGTCGTGTACATGGGCGAGGTCGACACGGTGCGCCAGGCGCTGAACGTATTCCGCATGAAGCTGCTGGGCGCAACCGTCGAACCCGTCACCAGCGGGACGCAGACACTGAAGGACGCCATCAACGAGGCGATTCGGGATTGGATCGCCAATGTCGGGGATACCTACTACCTCTTCGGGAGCGTAGCGGGGCCGCACCCGTACCCGACCATTGTGGCGGACTTCCAGAGCGTCGTCGGTCGCGAGGCTCGAGCCCAGTGTCTCGAGAGGGAAGGGCGGCTCCCAACGAAGGTCGTGGCGTGCGTGGGCGGCGGCTCCAACGCGATGGGGCTGTTCAAGGGCTTCATCGACGATCGGGAGGTGGAGCTGATCGGGGTGGAGGGGGGCGGGCTGGGCCTGGCGGGAGACGACCACGCCGCCTCCCTGTGCGCGGGCACCTACGGCGTGCTGCATGGCGCGGCCTCCTACATCCTGCAGGACGCCGACGGGCAGATCAAGGGCACGCACTCCGTGTCCGCCGGTCTGGACTACCCGGGCGTCGGGCCCGAGCACGCGTACCTGAAGGACACGGGTCGCGCGAGCTACACGCTGGCCACGGATGACGAAGCCCTGGAGGCCTTCTTGCGGCTGAGCGAGTGGGAAGGCATCATCCCCGCTCTGGAGAGCGCGCACGCGGTCGCGTGGGCCTTGACGCATCGGGACGAGTTGACGAGCGAGGACCTGGTCATCATCAACCTCTCAGGTCGTGGCGACAAGGACGCCGAGGAGGCCCGGCGCGTACTGGCCGGCCGCGTCTGAGCGGCCCGGCCATGGGTCACTGCGAGCTCCGCACTTCGAACTGCCGCTCCGAGCGGGAGGCCTTCCCTTGAGCAGACTGAGCGACTCCTTCGCCCGAGCCCGCGCCGAGGGCCGGGGCCATCTGACGATCTTCATCACGGCCGGCGATCCCTCGCTGGAGGCCACCGCCGAACTCGTGCCGGCGCTGGCTGAGGCAGGTGCGGACGCCGTTGAGTTGGGGATTCCGTTCTCCGACCCGTTGGCGGACGGGCCGGTCATCCAGGCGGCCGGCCAACGCGCCCTCGAGCGCGGCTGCACCGTGGCCGGCGTGCTCGACTGCGTGCGGGCCATCCGAGCGAGGTGCGACCTGCCACTGGCGTTCATGACCTGCTACAACCCGGTGCTGCAGAACGGACCGGAACGGTTCGCCCGGGAGGCCCGGGTCGCAGGCGTGGACGGCGTGCTCGTCACCGACCTGCCGCCCGCGGAGGCCGGGCCGTGGGTCGAGACGCTAGCGCAGAACGACCTCGGCGCCATCTTCCTTGTGGCGCCGAGTAGCACGCCCGAGCGCGTCGAGCTGGCGGCAAGGCTCTCGACGGGCTTTGTCTACTGCGTCTCCCGCCCGGGCGTCACCGGGACCCGCGACGACCTGCCGGCCGAGCTTTTCGACCTCGTCGCACGCATCCGTGAGAAGACCGACCGTCCGGTGGCCGTCGGCTTTGGCATCGCCCGAGCGGAGCACGTGCGCGAGGTCTGTCGGGTGGCCGACGGGGCGATCGTGGGCAGCGCAATGGTGCGCGTGATCGCCGAGGCGCCGGACGCGGCAGCGGCCGTCGAGCGCGCGGCCGCCTTTGCCCGTGAGCTCGCGGCCGGAAAGGCGCCTGCCGGGTAGGCAGACCGTGGCCACCTACACCGCCCACGTCATCACGCTGCGGGCTACGCGCATCCGCGACTCCGAGGCGGTCTGCCGCTTCTGCTCCGCCGAGCGCGGCAAGATCGAGGCGGCCGCCCGAGGCATCGGACGCCCCGGCAGCAAGCTGACCCCCGCCACAGAGCTGTTCGTGCTGTCGCGAGCGATGTTCGCGGAGGGCCGCAACCTCGACCGTCTCACCCAGGTTGAGGTGGAGGAGTCGTTCTACCCGCTCCGCACCGACGTGCGCCGGATGAGTTGCGCGGCCTTCGCCGTCGAGCTGGTGGACAAGACGACGGAGGCCGGCGAGCCAAACCCCGAGACCTTCCACCTCCTCAAGTCGACGCTTGCTGCGCTGTGCGAGTCTGGGAAGCCGCCTCAGGTGACGTGGGCCTTTCAGGCGCAGTACCTCTCCCTCATCGGGATCGGGCCGTTGATGGACTGCTGCATTACATGCGGGACCACCGATGACGCGCAGCTCCTGGCGTTCTCCCCGTCGCTAGGGGGCGTCTTGTGTCGCGGTTGCGCGGGGGAAGATGCACACCAGGCGATCTGCCCGGGCACGCGTCGGAGCTACGAGGCGCTACTGGGGCTGGGACCCGGCGGCGCCGATCGACTGGGGGTTGAGCCCCGGGTTGCGCGCGAGCTTGCATGGCTGCTGGAGTCGCACCGGCAGTTCCACGTGCAGGCGGACATCAAGAGCGCGAAGTTCCTGGCGCGACTGGCGGAACGGCCGTAGCGTCCATGGCGATGAGCGATCGGAGAAGGCGATGGACAACGTAGAGGTGATCCGCGCGCTCGAAGAGACCGCCGACCTGCTGGAGATCCTCGACGAGGACCCGTTCAAGATCCGCAGCTACCGGCGTGCCGCGGAGAGCCTCCGCGGGCTGGCGCAGGACCTCGCGATGGTCCGCGAGGGCGAGGGGCTTCAGAGCCTGCCGGGCATCGGGAAGAGCCTCGCGGGGAAGATCGCGGAGCTGCTCGACACCGGCCGGATGGGCTACCATGAGGAGCTCAAGGCTCTGGTGCCTGCCGGGCTGCCCGACATGCTGCGGGTCCCCGGCCTAGGGCCGAAGAAGGTGGCGCTGGTCTGGAAGGAGCGCGGGATCGGTGACGTGGACGAGCTGGAGGCGGCGGCGCAGGCCGGGGAGCTGCGGGACCTGAAGGGCATGGGGGCAAAGACCGAGGAGAAGATCCTCAAGGGGATCGCCGTCTACCGCCAGGGGACGGAGCGAGCTCTGCTGGGGGAGATGCTGCCGCTCGCGGAGCGCATCGTCGGTGAACTGGCGCAGCTGCCGCAGACGTTGCAGGTTACCTTCGCAGGCAGCACGCGGCGGATGCGGGAGACCGTCGGCGACCTGGACATCCTCGCGACCAGCACATCGCCTGCAGCCGTGATGGAGGCGTTCCGCGCCCTCCCGGGGCTGCGCGACATCCTGGTCGCCGGGGAGACGAAGACGAGCGCGCTGCTGGAGAACGGGCGTCAGGTCGATCTGCGCGTGGTGGCGCCCGAGTCCTTCGGCGCGGCCCTGCAGTACTTCACGGGCTCTCAGGCGCACAACATCGCTCTGCGGGAACGAGCCCGCAGGCTGGGTCTCACCCTGAACGAGTACGCGGTCTCGCGGCTGACCGAGAGTGGGGAAGAGGACGAGCCGGTCGCCGGAGCGACGGAGGAGGAGGTGTATGC
>VGFB01000488.1 GCA_016869015.1 Armatimonadota bacterium | reverse complement strand
TCGCCCTCGCGACCGCGGTCCCCGCTTCGGCGGAGGCGCGGCAGAGCGCCGCGCACCTGATGCTGCGCGACCCGCAGGCCGAGGCGCAGACGATCGACACGCTGACGTTCATCAACGAGCTGGATGCCGAGGCCATCCTGCACTTCGCGCGCCTGGGCAAGCAGGCGAGCGGTGGACGTCTCCTCATGGGGACGTACTACGGTTACCTCACGCAGCACCACTACCACCAGGCCGAGTCGGGCCACTGCGCGCTCGAGACCGTGCTGGCCTCGAAGGAGATCGACTTCCTGATGAGCCCGCCGACCTACACCCAGCGCGGGATCCGGGAGGTCTCCGCCTTCATGACGGCGGTCGACTCGGTGCAGCGCCACGGGAAGATCTGGCTCAGCGAGGCCGACTACCGCACCCATCTCTCCGACCCGGCCTCCGGATACGGCCGCACGGAGACCGAGGCGGAGTCCCTGGACGTGCTCTGGCGCGAGTTCGCCCACGTGCTGTGCAAGCGCGCGGGGGTGAGCTGGTACGACATGGACACCGGCTGGCTCTCCGGGCCGACGATCCCCGGCGAGCTGGGGCGGATGGCCCGGATGATGGCCGACTACCTCCCCGCGCGCAGACCCTACCACGCCGAGGTGGCCGCCTTCATCGACCCCGCGAGCTTCTACTACCTCAAGCCCGATCAACGGCTGCTGCTGTACATCACGCTGGAGCCCATGCTGAACCTCTACCGCGCGGGCGCGCCCTTCGACCTGTACCTGCTGAGCGACCTGGAGGCTGACGACTTCCCCGAGTACCGGATGTACGTGTTCCTGAACGCCTATGCCCTCGATGCGGAGACGCGTGCAGCCATCAAGCGGCGCACGCAGCGGCCCGGCGTTTCCTCGCTCTGGCACTGGGCGCCGGGGTACTGCTTCCCGGCCGAACGGCGCGCGCAGCACGCTGCGCCCCTACAACAGGCGGGACGCTTGGCGACGCTCGAGGAGATGGGCGAACTGGTGGGCCTGCAACTGAGGCGCGTCGATGAGGAGCTGACGCCGAGGTTCAGCGTGGAGGGCGCCGCCGAGAGGTATGCCGGGCGCATCGCGACTGTCGACAGCGGCGCGACTCCGCCTTACCCCCTCGGCCCGCTCTTCCTGCCGGAGGACGGCGAGGTGCTCGCGCGCCTGGACCCGGGCGGCCTGCCGGGCCTGGTGCGGGGCAAGGCCGGGGCAGGGACGACGTTCTTGTCCGTCCTCCCCAACCCCGCGCCGGCGGTGGTCCGGCAGGTCTACCTCGACGCCGGCGTGGCGCTCTTCGCCGATGCAGACGACTGCGTGTACGGTGACGGCCGCTGGCGCGCCCTGCACTCCCGCGAGTCCGGGGTCACGGAGCTGTTCGACGGCGGCCGCAAGGTCCGGTGATCGCCGGGGGACGGCGACAACCTGCGCCACTGCCGACCCGACACGCGGGCGAACTCTCGCCCGCCTGCCGTCGTTCCTCCATGTAGCACGCTACCCCCAAGCGAGGGCAGAGTCCGATGCGTAGAGCAGCTGTCGCGGCGACGCTGGTCATGCTGGCGGCGGGGATGGCTGTCGCCCAGACCCCGGCGGAGATCGCCGTGGCCCTGAGCGAGGCGTTCAGCCAGGCGGCCGAGCAGGTCAAGCCGGCGGTCGCGAACATCAGCACCACCACCCTGATCCCCGGTCGCCGCGATCCCTTCGCCGAGTTCTATGGGATGGGTGGCTTCAGCACGCCCGCGCAGGAGGTGCATAGCCTCGGGTCGGGTGTCGTGATCCGGCCGGACGGCTACGTGGTCACCAACTACCACGTGATCAAGGGTGCGCAGACCATCATGGTGGCGCTGGGGGAGGACGCCGAGCTTCCCGCGACCGTGCGCGGCTCCGATCCGGCGAGCGACCTGGCGGTGGTGAAGGTGGAGGCGACGGGGCTGACCGCCGCCCGCTGGGGGAACTCGGATGCGCTTCGGGTGGGGGAGTGGGTCATCGCCATCGGCTCGCCCAACGGGCTGCGCTACTCGGTCACTGCCGGGATCGTCAGCGCGAAGGGGCGGCGGGATGTCGGCATCGCCACGTTCGAGGACTTCATCCAGACCGACGCGACGATCAACCCGGGCAACTCGGGCGGCGCCCTGATCAACCTGCAGGGCGAGGTCATCGGGATCCCGACGGCGATCATGAGCAAGAGCGGCGGATACGAAGGGGTCGGCTTCGCCATCCCCTCCAACGTCGCCGAGGAAGTGACCCGAGCGCTCATCGAGCAGGGCCGCTACCCGCGCGGCTGGGTCGGGATCATCACGACACCGGTCAGCCGCCGGCGCGCGCAGTTCGCCGGCACCGCCGAGGGCGAGGGACTGCTGGTGGACCGGCTCTATCGCGACTCCCCGGCCGACCAGGCCGGCCTCCGCCCCGGGGACATCGTGACGCGGTGCAACGGGCAGGCAGTGACGGGCCTCAGCACGCTGGTGCAGGCGATTGCGGAGGCGGGGACGAACGGCGTCCTGGAGCTGCAGACCGTTCGGCTGGAGCGCGTCGGCAACCGGATCCGGGCCGTGCCTGGTGCGGCAACGGTCCGCATCGTGCCTCAACCGGTCGATTCCGAAGGCCGTACCCCACAGGGCGTCTAGCGAGGTCTCAGAGCTTGGTCATCGATTCCCACGTTCATGTTGGGCGCAATGAGTCCCGTTGGGAGACGGTGCGACCGCTGCTGGAGGCGGTCGGGATCGACACGGCGGTGCTGTCCGCCGACCCGGAGGCCTACGACCTGCGGGGCGACCGGAGTCTCGGCGGCGATCTGGCCCGGTCGGGCGGCCCGTTCGGCCTCTGGTACGTCGGCGGCGATCCCTTCGGCGGTTACCGGCTGGTCGACCCGCTGCTTCCGCCCTCCCTCGATGACTACGACGGCGTGGACTGGCACTGCTGGTTCTCCGACGCGCACGACTACGGCAGCTCGGATGAGGTCGCCATCGCCGAGGCCCGGGACCTGCTGGACTCCCTCGACGCTCGGCGGGCCCTCGAGGGTCTCGAGGCCATCCTCGCGGCAGGCCTTCCGATCCGGCTGACCGAGAGCCTGCCCTTCACTCTGGCCCTCATCAAGCGCTTCCCGGCGGGGACGTTCATCATCCCCCACATGGGCCTGCGCAACGGCGGGGTCTCGCGGGTGCTCAACGCGCTGGCGGCAGACCCCCGCGTGTACTTCGACACGAGCGTCGTCGAGCCCAACGAGGGGATGGTCGGCACGGTCGGCTGGGAACGCGTGCTCCTGGGCTCGGATGCTCCGAGCGGCGACCCCGCCCGCGCCGCCCGCGACGTGCGAAGCCTGAACCTGCCCGCAGAGCAGATCGCGGCCATCCTGGGCGAGAACGCCCAGCGTGTGTTCGGCCGTGATTAGGGACAGGCCCCGATTTCGGCGAAGGAGCAGCCATGCCGCGTCACTCGCAGGAGATGCGCAAGATCGCGCCGGAGGTCGATCCCCTCCGGCTCGGGTGCGGCTGGTCGCGCGGCGACCTCTCCAAGCCCCTGGTCGTCATCGAGTCCTCCGCGGGCGATTCGCACCCGGGCAGCGTGCATCTCGACGACCTCTGCGCGGCGGCGCGCGACGGTGTGCTGGCTGCCGGCGGCCGTCCGGCCCGCTACACCTGCACGGACGCCTGCGATGGGATCAGCCAGGGCACCGACGCCATGGACCTCTCCCTGTGCATCCGCGAGCTCATCGCCCTCACGACTGAGCTCCACGTGCGCTCCGCGTTTGCCGACGGCGTCCTGCTCGTTTCCGCCTGCGACAAGGCGATCCCCGGGCACCTGGTGGCCGCGGCGCGGTTGCGCTTGCCCGCCCTGCACCTCCCCGGGGGCGCCATGGGGCGCGGCGCCGCCGACATGTCGCTGGACAAGATGGGCGACCTGATGGCCGACCTGCGCCGCGGCCGCGTCACCGCCGAGGAGTACGACCACTGGGTCGGCGAGGCCTGCCCGGGGCCGGGCGCCTGCCAGTTCCTCGGCACCGCGAACACCATGCAGGTCATGGCGGAGGCCCTGGGACTGGCCCTGCCGGGCACCGCCCTCGCGCCGGCGCTGAGCCACTACCAGCGACGGCGCGCCATCGAGGCCGGGGAGCAGCTCCCGCGGCTCATCGAGCAAGGCGTGACCGCCGACAAGGTTCTCACCCAGGAAGCCCTGGATAACGCGCTGACCGTCCACGCCGCCTTCGCGGGGAGCTCCAACGCCCTGCTCCACCTGCCGGCCGTCGCCAAACAGCTCGGGCTCGACTGCACGCTCGACCGCTTCCAGGCCGCGAACGACGCGACTCCGTGGATCGTGAACGTCCGTCCCAGCGGCAAGTGGGACGTGAACCTCGTCTGGTACGCGGGCGGGGTGCCGCGGGTGATGTGGGAGCTGCGGGATCGCCTGCACCTGGACGCCCTGACCGTGACCGGCAAGACGGTCGGCGAGAACCTCGAGG
>VGFB01000487.1 GCA_016869015.1 Armatimonadota bacterium | reverse complement strand
CACGCGCGAGCAGGTGATCGAGGCGCTGCGCGGCGTGGAGCCGGCTCGCATTCGGACCCACAGCGTCCGCATCGGGGGAGTGGTCTACCCGGTGAAGCAGGCCTTCGGCGTGGCCTTCGGTCTGGACCACGCCGAGTTCGGCACCCAGACCGCCCGCCGCCTGCTCGGGCGGATGGGCTTCTGCGTGCGCACGGCGCCCAGGCGTCCGCGGGGCGCCGACTCGAGGGGCCGGCCTGCCCTCAAGCCCTCAGATGAGATGGACGCCATGCTGCCGGCGTCCGTGGAGGTGCTGGCTGTCGCCATTGTGCTGGAGTGGTCGTGGTGGGAATGGTGGACCGACATCGAGCAGGACGACATGACCGGCGCGTGGATTCCGTTGCCGATGTTGCCTGGGGTCTACGAGGTGGCGGTGCATGGTGAGGAGCAGCGCCTCTACATCGGCCGCGCCTCGAACCTGAACCTCCGGGTCAAGCACGCGCTGGTGAAGGGAACGTCCGAGCACCCGGCCGGACGCAAGATCGCCGCCACGGAGGACCTTTCGCGAGTCTGCGTCCGCTGGGCCGAGACCGACCGCCCGGCCGCCGCCGAGGAGGAGCTGCACCGCCGCCACCGCCAGCACTCCGGCGTCCTCCCCAAGTACACCCAACGCACTTGACGCCAACCTCGCGGGATCTCCTGAGCCACGCCGTCGCCGTTCGCCGTCGTGCCTGCGGCTCGCCCGAGCCGCGCCGTGCCGCGGGTGACGAGAGACAACGTCGCGGGTCAGGCGACCCGCAGGCACGGGCACCGCGCCCTCGCCGTCTCCGCCGCTCCGGCCGTCTCAGTACGCGCCGGGGTGATCGGGCGTGCTGCGCGGGGCGCCATCGCGGTTCGACCGCACGTGTTGGGCGCAAAGCCGGGGGGGGGCCGCCGGGCGTCGAGGGGCATCGGTCCACACAAACGAAGGGAGGGGTTGGGCGGCGACTGCAAAGACGTTTCCGTTCGGGCGGGGCCGGAAGTTGCCCGTGTCCGGGCTCACGAGCTGAGGGCGGAGGCTGTTGAGGGTGTTCTCGGCGCGGAGTTGGGCCTCACTGCAAGCCGGGTTGCCGGGTTGGCAGCCCTGCCCGGGGTCCTCGATCCCAAGCGGGAGAGTCGAGGGGCCGTTCCAGATCAGGTTGCCCTGGATCCGCAGGTCGCGATCGGTGACGGCGGGGGAGGGGATGTTCGACCCCGGCGACGGCACCCGTGGGCCATGGATGGCGAAGTGCTGCCAGCGACTCTGGTAGCCCGGCGGGTTGTAGAGGAGGTTGTTCACCACGAAGACGTGCCGGTTGGGGATGGGCTCCTCGCGACCGGGGAGGGCGGTGCCCCAGCCGCCGAGGCCCAGGTACTGTCGGCAGCGGTCCACGTCGCCGTCGCAGCCCCGTAGGCCGAAGACCACCTCCAGCGCGTGGCTCCGCTGCCCGACGCGGTAGAGCGTGTTGTGGGCCAGCAGGACGTTGTAGCCGCCGTTGACGCCCATCCCGGCTCCCTCGGTGTCGTGCACGACGTTGTTGATGAACCGGATGCCGTAGGCCTCGTAGTGCAGCCAGGGGGACACCATGAACTCCAGGCCGGTCCCCTGACCCGCCGTGAACCCGCCCGTCCCCGCGTCGAAGATCTCGTTGCCCTCCAGTCGGAGGTAGGCCGAGCCGCCCTTCACGTAGACCGCCCAGTCGGCGGCATCGTGGATCCGGTTCCGCAGCAGCCAGCCGTACTGCACTGCCACGAAGTCCACGGCGTTGTCGTGCGCGCCGGCGATGTCGCAGTCCTCAATGTAGATGCGCCGGCACTGGTTCATCTTCACCGTCTCCTGGGCTTGCCGGCCTCCGCCGCCGATCCGCATCTCGCGCAGCAGCAGGTTGCGGCACTGCTCGGCGTGGAAGGCGTCGCCGGGCGGGTCGGGGATGACATCGACGCCCAGGAAGTGTACATGGCGGCACTGGAACAGGTTCAGCCCTGCGGTAAGGACGGCGGCGTGTGGTCCGTCGACGCTCTGGAGGAGGATGGGGCAGTCAGCGGTGCCCTGGCGACCCTCGAAGTAGACGGGGAGCCCCTCGGCGGGGTACCGGCCCGCGACGAGGTTGACCCGGTAGCCGGCGCCGGTCAGCGGCGCGCCCTGGGGAATGCGAGCCCAGGCAGCGGTAAGGGTGCGCAGGGCCTGAGCGCGGGTCTCGCCGGAGTTCGCATCGCTTCCTTTACGGGGGTCGACCCATAGGTCCGTCAGGTTGGCGGCTTGGATGCGGTACTCCGTGGCGTCGTCGAGAGCCCCCTCCGGTTCGTCCGGCACCAGGGGGCTCTCGCCGCAGCCGGCGAGCGGCACGGCGATGCTGACGAGCAGGACGAGCGGCAAGGCGGCGGGGCCGGTCCGCGCGAGGCTCGGCATTGGGCACCCCGGGAGGTTACAGTCGGATGAAGCGCAGGTCCCCCCAGGCGGCCATCTGGTCGCCCAGGATCGCTATCGCATGGTCTACCCCGTCGATCGACGCGGCAAACTCGACCGCCGCGGCGAGGTCGCCCGGCTCCCGGACCCGATTGCCTGTGGCGGTCGCGACCGCATCCGCCAGGGACGCGCTCCGCGCCGCGATGACGGCCGCATCGGCGCGTCCGAAGCTCAGCGAGGGCCCCACCGTTCCGGACGAGGTGCACACGGAGATGGGTAACCGAGCGGCCGGAATCACCAGACCGACCCGATGGCTCAACGGCGAGGAGCCCGCGAAGATCGACACGGTGCGGTCCTGGTCGCCGATGAGGAACGCGTCTCCGCCGTTCTCCACGATCACGTTCGGCGAGAGCGAGGCCAGCTCCTCAGCGACGCGCTGCGCGATGGCGCCCGCGACGGCAGCCATCGGCCCGACGCCGGCCGCCCGCGCCCCCTCGCACATCTCGCGGATCAGGCGGGGCGCGTCGGCGGGGCAGTCGACCGGCACGAGCGACGTGCCGAACTCCCGGTGTCGCTCGATCCAGGCCTCGACGGTCCGCCGCGCGATGCGGGCTGCGCGGGTGGCCTCCTGGGTCAGATCGCGTTCCGCCAGGATTCGCAGGTCGGTCTGCTCGATGACCACGGTGAAGGCTGTCAGGCCCGGAGCCTGCATCAGGCCCCGGTAGGTTCGCGCGACGTATTCGCGCCGTTCCTCCATGGGCGTCCCGTCCCTTGTGGTTGAGCCACGGACTTCGCCGACCCGGCGCGGAGCGCCTTTCCCGGAGCGCGTCGCCGGGGGGGAGGAGAAGCTCCGGGCGCCGTCGAACCTGCTCTGGTTCCCCAGAGACTCGACGAGGAGGACAACCCTCCGTTGCGTGGCGTGACGTGGCGCGCAGTGGGCCTGGCGGTGCTCATCATCCCGCTGAACGCCTACTGGCAGATTCAGATGGAAGTGGTGCGCTACTCGGCGCACCCGACCACTGTCTCCCTCCTGTTCAACGCGATCTTCATCCTCCTGCTGCTGACCGGCGCCAACGCGCTGGCAGCGCGGCGATGGCCGCAGAGGGCGCTGACGCAGGCGGAGCTGCTGACCATCTACGGGATGGTCTGCATCGGCTCGTGCATCGCCGGGCACGACGGCGTGCAGGTGCTGGTGCCGCAGATCCCGTGGCCGTGGCAGTTCGCCACCCCGGCCAACAACTGGGAAGCCCTCTTCGTCCCCAACATCCCCACGTGGCTCTCGCTGCAGGACGAGACCGTCTTCCGGGGCTACTTCGAGGGCTCCACGAACCCGTATCGCTGGGAGATCCTGGGGCCCTGGCTGAAGCCGCTGGCCGCGTGGGGCGTCCTGATTCTGCTCCTCATGCTGGGGATGTTGGCGGTGAACTCCGCCCTCCGTCGCCAGTGGCTGGACCGCGAGCACCTCATGTGCCCGCTGGTGTCGCTCCCGTTGGAGATCACGAGCCCCCGCGGCCGCCTGTTCCGCGATCACATCTTCTGGATCGGCTTTGCCGTGGCTGCCGGCATCGACACGTGGAACAGCTTCGCCTTCCACTACCCGGTCATGCCGCGCATCCCCATCGAGCACCAGGACCTCTCCGTCTACTTCACCGCCCGCCCCTGGAACGCCATCGGCTGGACGCCCCGCTCCTTCTACCCCTTCATGATCGGCATGGGCGTCCTGATGCCCACCGAGTTCACATTCAGCTGCTGGTTCTTCTATCTGTTCTGGAAGGTGGAGCGGATCGCATCGCTGGCACTGGGGTGGACCGACATCCCGCGGTTCCCGTTCATCAGCGAGCAGGCGTTTGGGTCGTATGCCATGTTCTGCCTCTATGGGCTGTGGACCAGCCGCAAGTTCCTGTCAGGGCTGTTCCGGCGGTCGGTATTGGGGGCCAGGGCGAGAGGCACGATTGGGCAGGAGGCCGATGACGCCCTGCTGGACGACAGCCGCGAACCGTTGAGCTATCGGGTGTCTCTGATCCTCGGCGCCTGCGCCTTCATCGGGCTCATCTG
>VGFB01000486.1 GCA_016869015.1 Armatimonadota bacterium | reverse complement strand
CGGGGCAGGCCGTCACATGGCATACTTGCAGGCCGAGGGCTTCCGCGTGATCGGGAGCGATGCCGCGCCGAACGGGCTTGCGGTCTGCCGCCGGCAGCTGGCGGAGGCCGGGCTGCCGGCCGACCTCGTGCGCGCCGACATGACCGCCTGCCCCTTCGCCGACGGCGCCTTCGACGCGGCGGTCTCGACCAACGTGCTGAACCACAACCCCCGCGCCCGCCTGCAACAGGCGCTCGACGAGCTGCACCGCGTGCTGCGGCCCGGCGGCGAAGCCTACCTCACCGTGCTGAGCACGGACGACTGGCGCTGTGGGAGCGGCGAGGAGGTCGAGCCGAACAGCTTTCTCCTCGCCGAGGGGCCGGAGACGGGGATTCTGCATCACTTCTTCGACGAGACGGACCTGCGCGAGTGGGTGCGGGCCTTCCGCGTTCTGGACGTCCGCCGCGACCGCGGCTGGAGCACCTCCAGTGTCCGCGCCGGCGACAACCCGGTCGAGAAGGACGCCTGGGCGGTGCGGCTGGCGAGATAGGCAACGCGCCTCGCGCCGACGCCTACGGCTGCCAGAAGTCCAGCTCATCGAACCAGACCCGTCCCTCGCCCCCGGCGGCGTCGAGGTAGAACGCGTAGTGCTTCGTCTCGTCGGGGATCTGTTCCGCCGGCAGCGCCGCCTCGATGCGCGTCCAGTCGCACGTGCCGGTCGGGATGGTCGCGACGGCGTTGGGCGCCGGGGGGTCGGGGCGAGTCGAGGCGAGGCACGGACTGGTCAGCCAGCGGTCCTGCGCGAAGAGGGCGACGTTCGCGGTGAGCGCGCAGTCGGCCAGGCTCTCGGTCTTCACCCAGAAGCTGAGCCGCAGCGCGCGGGAGGGATCGGCCGGCAGGTTGAACTGCACCAGCCGACGGTCGAAGGGCCCGTCGAGCCGCAGACTGCCCGGCGCCTCGTGGCCGACCGCGGCATCGCACGTGTAGGGGCTGGCCCGCTCGGGGGACCACTCGAGCACGTGCCCCAACGCGAAGACCCCGTCGCGGAGGAGGTTGGGCTCGCCCACGGTCACGCGCACCGACCGCCGCACCCCGAGGGGCCGCACGAGGCCGAGGGTGCCCGCGGCGGCGCGGCCCGTCAGCCGAAGCCACTCCTCCCCCCGCGAGGCGCCCGGTGGCGCCGTCACGGTCAGCCGGCGTCCATCGTCCCTCAGGGTAGCCGACGTGCGGCTCGTCGCCGATGGCTCGACGGCGAGCGTGACGCCCTCCGGTGCGCGCACTTCCACATCCGTGCGCTCTCCCGGCTCGAGCGCGATCGCTGTCTGCCCCACGGTCACCGCGCCCTCGACCCGCGCCATCGACATGAGTTGCCGACTGCCCTCGACGTACACCGGGCCGCCGGTCAGATCGAGGGTCAAGTCGCGCGCTCTGCCCCTCGCGATCTCGTTGGTGAACGAGTCCCGCACCGCCAACTGCTCCTCCGGCGCGCAGCCGAGGGCCGTCGCCGTGATGCTCGGCTCCTGGGCCGGGTCATCCGACCAGACGACGCTCACCGGGCCCTCGAAGGCGACGTGGCGGACCGCGGGTGTCGCCTCGACGCGGCCCGCACACTCTCGCCCGTCCAGCATCTGCCCGACACCCGCGAGGGCCACATACGACAGCTTTGGCAGGAAGCCCAGGTACAGCACCCCGGTCCCGGCGTCGTAGGTCCACTGTGACTCGTGCGCGGGGTCGCGCGGGTCGAGGGTGCAGAACCAGAACGCCTTGCCGCCGGTCAGCGCGAAGGCCTGCGCGTAGTTGGCGGTCAGCACGTTCGCCTGCCACGCCTCGGAGCACCCGTACTGCGCCGAGTATGCGGCGCTGAAGTCGAAGGCCGGCGCGCCGAACTCATTGACCCACACCGGCCTGTCGCTCATGCCGTGAGCCGCCAGCAGCGACTTCCGCCGCTCGACGTGCGTGGCGAACTCCCTCGGCAGCGCGTAGGAGTGGATCGTCGCCTGATCCATGTGGGGGGCCGCGCCGAGGTCGCCCACCTTGGCCAGCCAGTCCTCATAGCCCGCGTGTGACAGGCCCTGCACGGTGCAGCCCGGATCGGCGCGCCTCGCGGCGGCGTAAGTGGCCTTCAGCATCGCGAGGTAGTGCTCGCCCGAGTGCCGCGAGTCCTCGGGCCACATGAGGTCCGGCTCGTTCCAGACCTCCCACACCTTCACCCGGTCCCGATAGCGCGTCACCAGCTTCTCGACCCACGCCGCCCACTGGTCCATCCGCTCGACGGGCGGCACGCTCGACCGTCCCGGATCGGCGACCCAGTCGGGCGCCGCGAAGAGGATGTACTCATACCGCAGACCGTGCGCCTCCATCCGCCGCAGCGCCGCGTCGAGCGCACGGGGGTCCCACTCACCCGGCCGGGGCTCCTGCGTCCGCCAGGTGTTCTCCCACGCCAGCCACGGCCGCAGCCAGTGAACGCCCGCCCTCGCCATCAGAGGCACCTGGTAGGCGTACCACCAGACCTGCTGCTGGAACAGGTTCATGCCCACGCGGGAGGCCTCCGGGTCGATCTTGCGGGGAGCGGGAATCCGGCACACTCGCACGCGGGCCGTCGGGTAGCCCTCGGCCTCGGCGCTGACCTCGAAGACCCCGTACCGCTTCAGCGGAAGCGTCAGTTCGTGCCGGGTGACCGACCCGCCCGCCAGTCGGGCCATGGTACGCTCACGGTGCGCTTCCCGCCCGGTGCGGTAGTCCGTGACGCGCACCGTGAACTCGACTTCCCGCGCGACCCCGGCGTTCATCCCGCTGAGCAGCACGCGGCACGGCTCCTCCCCCACGAAGACGTGCCCTACGCGGTCGGTGAGCAGTCGCGCCTGAACCGGCGCGTTGACGTCGGGCGCCAACCACACGGGCCACAGCTTCCCGTCCGCCTGAACGTACAGCGCCGCCAGGTACCGATCTCCCGTCGTCGCCGGCCCAAGCCGAACGTCGTGCAGCTCGCACCGCAATGCCCCCCACGCCGGGCGGATGACCACGCCGCAGGAGAGGTACGGCTCATCGATGCGGAAGTACCGCGTTTCGCCCTCTTCAGCGATCGCGCCGGCGAACTTCACCATGCCGTGCGCGGGGTCATCGGGGAACTCCGGGTCGCAGCAGAGGTACGCCACGGCGGGCTCCGCCTCCGCACGGGGAGGGAAGGCGTACCCGACGACCGGCCCGTCGAGCGCCAGCCTGCCGCCGAGCGCTTCGACGAACTCCCACCGGCCTCGGTTCAGGTCAAGCAGTTCGACCGTGAACGGTTGCGGCGGGAGCGGGACGCCCCGAGCGGCCAACTCCTCGGCCGCGGGCGCAACGCGGAACAGGGGAGAGTAGACCGCCTCAACCGGGCCGAGGCTGTACTCATGCGGCCCGCCCCCATGGCCCTGCCAGGCACCGATGCACAGGCGCAGCTGCGTGGCCCTCGTCAGGTTGAGCGCGCTGTCCTCCGGGCTGAACCAGGGGCGCATGTCCTGCGCGGCGATGAGGACCTGCCGCCACTCGGGCTCCACTGACACCTCGGTCGCGAAGTTGCCAGCCGTGGTGCGGATGACGATCTCCAGGCGCTTCGTCGCTGCCGAGCCCTTCACCCACACCCGCAGCCCGTTCCACTCGCCCGCCAGGGGCGGCAGCGGCAGCGACGCCGCGCAGGCCTTCTCATCCCGCTCGATGTCGGGAACGGTCACGACGACTGCGCGCCCCCCCTCCGGACCGTCGGTCACGCGCGCCTCAGCCGGGATCTTGGTCTCGAAGACCAGCGGCGAAGCGGGCATGCCATCGAAAGAGACCCAGTCGCGCTCGCGAGCAACGTAGGTCGCAGGGCACGGACTGCCCAGGAGGACCGCCGTCGCGCCGATCAATGGCAGAGACCGCAGTCAACTCACCCCCTCGTACCGGATGCACGCCTCCCGGCTGCCGACGGCGACCCCGAAGGCGCCGCGCCGCTCCGGCGGGAGCGCCAACTCGCGGGTCAGTATAGGCCGGGAGGGGCGAGCGTCAAGGCCCAGGGGTCGGCGCCGGGTCGCAGCGGCCTACTGCCCGACGCCAACGTCGGCGTACACGGGGATGCAGAGACGCGGCTCGTGTTCGAGGTCGGTGGTGAGCGTGACCGTCGAGTCGATGATCCCGGCCTCCTGCAACCGGCACGTGATGTCGACCCGCCATTCGCTCTCCCCGAGCACGCGCGCCTCGGCGGCGATGGCAGGATGGGAGACTGCGGCCTCGATGACCCGGAAGGGGCTCCCGTCGCGAGAACGCACCACCACCGAGGCCGTCTTGGCCGCGCCAACGCCCACGTACCCGAAGAAGGCGCTGCTGGGGAGGACCATGTAGGACGACCGGACATCGATCATGACGGGCGCCGTGACCAGAGGGTGGTCCACGAGCGTGGTCTCGATGCGCAGCTCGTCGGAGTGCCTGCCGACTGCCAGACCGGCCGGGAACGTGAGCCGCACGT
>VGFB01000485.1 GCA_016869015.1 Armatimonadota bacterium | reverse complement strand
GAGGTGACCGTCACCTCGGGAGAAGACGGCCGCCCGCGCGAACAGCGAGTCGTGCACGCCCTCGAAGGTCCCCTGGCGCGGCTCGAAGCCCAGGTAGGGCACGTGAAGCGGCGGAGTGGTGTCGACACGCGAGGCGCCGACGAGCAGCGGCGGGTCTACCGACACGGTCACCTCTGCACGGGCGGGCGGCCCGTGCCACCGGCTACATGCACGATCGGCTCACTTCGGCCGCGACCGCGCCCGGCATGTCCATCCGCGGCTTCTCCACCAGCGCGCGATGAGCCGGACGCACCGCCTCCAGCAGCGCAACGTAGTCCGGGTCCTCTGCGCTGCGGAACACCTCGCCCCCGCACGAGCCCCGGCCGCCGGCGCTCTTCGCCAGGGGGGCTGCGAGGAAGTCGTTCAGCTCCGGCCGCGTGATCCGCAGGTAGTCGACCCGCCGCACGCTTCCGGTGTGACACGCCGCGCAGCGACGCGCCGCGATCTCGGCCAGCTTCGCGTCCAGCTCCAGCGGATAGACCCGCCGCCCGCCCTCGAGCGACTCATCGGACATCTCGTAGGTCGAGTAGTAGGGCACGTTGAGGTCCATCCACGCTAGCACGCGCCGCACCTCAGCCGGGCTCAGGCGGACGCGCGGCTTGCCGTCCACGTCCGGATGGCCGGACAGCAGCACGGGCGTCAGCCGGCTCGCAGGGGACCCCCAGGCCAGCGGATCGACCTGCAGGATGTTCGCCTCGTTGCCGTTGCGCGTGTCGATCCAGCTCACGTACCCGCGCGTGAGCACATCGTAGGACACGTTGAACCAGTCGGTCTTGTCGCCGGACAGGTCGACGCCCTTCGGCGGCGTCGGTCCGCTGTGGCACTTCACGCAGTGCGCGTCGAGGACGGGCTGCACGACCTGCACGTAGTCGAACCCCCCGACGCCCCACTCCGGCGGCTCCAGCTCGCTCGGCGCGCGCTTCAGAGCCAGCGGTGCGGCGACCGGGGGCGTGGACTCCCGCGGCTCGTGGCAGCCGATGCAGCCCTGGCTCTCGCCCGGCTGGAGGTGGGTGAAGCTGCGCATGCGCTGGAGCGCTTGGCCGTGCTCGTCGAGCGCCTCGAAGTAGAGCGGCCGATCGGCGGGCACGGTGAAGTATGCCGAGCCATCGGCCTCCACCGGGACGTAGCCCCAGACCCTCTTCGGCGCATACGTCGCCCCGCAGGAGATCACCGGTCGCTGGAAGCCGAAGCCCAGCACGGCCGTGCGCACCGGCTTGGCGAGCTCCTCGATCACCGCGATCTGCTTCACCTGTCCGCGCTGCACCTGGGGCTCGAGGCCCCGGTACACGTCGAGCAGGAAGACCGTCGCCTTCGCCTCCGCCGTGGCCTTCGGCCGGGCCGTCTCCATCACCGGCGGCCTCTCCCGAGGGCGCAGCGGAACGGGGTTGTAAAGCCCCAACTGCCCGTCGCGTGCCTTCACGAGGGCCCACTGGCCCTCGAGCGTGCCCAGGTAGATGGATCCCTTGCCCGAGACGAGGAAGCGCTCACCGTCGATGGGGACCGGCCCCTCGAACGGGCCCTGCACGTGATTGCCCGAGCCCTGATCGACCCGGCCGATGTCGATGTTGGGCGTGAGGTTGGTGATCGCCCGTTGGGCGTTGACGCCCCACTCGCGCTCGATGACGCCCACGCCGCCGCGGATCGGGCCGTTGTGGGCCGTGAGCGTGGTCAGGACCCGGCTCGTGCCGGGCATCGCTCGCGCCTCCACGAACGTCGCCGGACTCAGGACCCGGTTGCCGTAGAACACCGACAGCCCCGTCCCGTCCGGGTTGATCGTCCACAGGCTCTGGATCGGGATCGCGGGCTTGTCTACATACTCCCAGCGGCTGTAGAGGATGCGTCCATCGGGCAGGACGCTGGGAGTGAAGTCGTTGACGTAGTTGGCCGACAGCTTCGTGACGTTGCCCCCCTCGGCGTCCATGCGGTACAGGACGCCTGAAGGGGTCACGAAGCAGAGCGCGAACACCTGCGCACGCGTGGAGATGAAGGCGATCCCGCCGTCGGGCAGCCAGCAGGCGTTGTAGTCATGCCATGCCCCATCGGTGAGTTGCGTGAGGCCGCTGCCGTCGGCGTTGATCCGGTAGATGTGGTAGCCGTCTTGGGGCGTCCGCCGCCAGCTGAAGATCACCTGACTGCCGTCCCACGAGACGTCGCAGTCCATGATCTGCCCCTCGGGCGAGGCCACCAGCTCCACCAACTGCCCGTCAGGCGTCGGCGGCGAGAGGACGTACAGGCCCCCGCCCGGCTGGAAGCCCTCGCACGACGCCGTGTAGACGTGCGAGGGGTTCAACTCGTACCGCTTGGCCACCAGTAGCCGGTCGAACCCGAGCCGCCCCTCCGCCACGACCCGGGTCAGGCCCGCGTCCTCCTTGGGGGCATCCCAGCCGTCCTTCAGGAACTTGGGCAGCATGTCCAGCGGCGCCGGCTCGTCGTAGACCTGAACCTCGGCCGCGCCCGGGTTCGGCCCACCGTACGAGCTCCGGAACCGCAGCGTCACCTTCCGCGCCGCACGCGGGCCGACCGACACCACCTGTGGGCCGGCGCCCAGCTGGAACTCACCCCGGGCGACCGGCTCCGGACCGTCGTCGAGGGTGACCTCATACTCCCTCATGCACTCCTCAACGAGGATCGCCGTGCGCCCGTAGTAGACCAGATCACACACGGTGACGGGCCGGTCCCAGGTGAAGCTCAGCTCGGCCGCGTGTGCCCCGCGGGTCGCCCACGCGTGCCCCGCATCGTTGCCGCTGAAGGCCGCCGGAATCGCGCCGTCGACCACGCCCCTCGCCGTGTAGCTCTCGGAGTACTCCGATGACGCCGAGACTGTCGCCTTCAGGGCGACGTTGCGCGGCAGGTGCTTCAGCTGCGGCAGCGCTTCGTCAGGCGGGCTCTCCGCGTAGACCTCGATCTCCGCCGCGCCCGCGTTCACCCCCCCGTATGAGCTCAGGAACCTCAGCGTCAGCTTCCGGACCTCGACGGGGGCGACCGGGATCCGCTGCGGGCCCGCGTTCATCTCGAAGGTGCCCCGGGCCACCGGTTCCGGCCGGTTGTCCACGAGTACCTCGTAGTCCCGGAAGCACTCCTCGAGCAGCCACGAGGCGCGCGCATAGTAGATGATCTCCGCCACGCGCACCGGCGTCTCCCACTCGAGCGTGAACGTGCCCTTCCCGCCGGCCTCTGCGCCGTACAGCGCCCACGAGTGCCCGTAGTCGTTCCGGTCCAGTAGCTCCGGGATCACCCCATCGACCGCGTGTCGCGCCAGCAGCTGAATGCCGCCGTGGTCGTACTGCGAGGAAGCCGACACCGTGGCTCGACGAGCCAGGTTCTCGGGGGCCGCCCCGGCCGCCTGTGTCGCCAGAAGCGTGGGAGCAATCCACAGCAGAGCGCGCATGGTGCCTCGTCCTCTTGGGGGGATCGCCAACGCGTTGGAGGGCATCTTAGCGGAACGCTGGGGGCGGATCAAGCCTCCCACAGCTGCTTCCACTGCTCGAGGCTCGCTCGCGCGTGCGGCTTTGACTCCGGTGGCGAGCTGTCGTGGAAGCTCGGCGCGATCTCGATCGTGGAGACGCCCTCGAACCCGACGGCCTTCAGGGCCTCCGCGACGCTCCCGAAGTCCAGATCGCCGAACCCGAAGTGCCCGTGCTGGTCGGCCTGGCCGTTGTTGTCGTGGAGGTGCGCCTCGATGATCGGTACGGGGATCCGCTCCACATACTCAGCGACCGAGAGACCCCGGAAGTACGGCCACTGCCGTCGGCGCAGGTTCAGGTGTCCCACGTCAAGCAGCATGCCATAGCGCCCCGTCTCCACGAGCGGCCCCAGATCAGCGCGGTAGGTATCGAGCGCGCGCGCATCCAGCGGCAGGTCCTCGATTCCCACGCGCACGGCGCTGCCCGCCGTGCGGCGGAGGATCTCCGCTAGCACGGGCGCCATCTGCCCCGTCGCGAAGCGGGAACCGCACGAATCGACCTCGGAGAGCGGGTCGAAGGTGATCGCCAGGAGTCGCTCGCCGAGCAGATCGAGGGCCTGCTGCACGCCATCGACCCCAAACGCGAACCCGCAGTGCAGCGTCATCGCCAGGTCTGTCTCCGCAATCAGCTCCGCCGCCTCGCGCAGCTCCCGGCCCTCCGGGTCGCCGAACTGGCCGGAGGACAAGGAGATGGTGTCGTACCCGAAGCTCGCGAACTCCCGCACGAGGTCGACCAGCCGGACCTCGGGCTCCGCATAGTTCCAGATGGCGGTGGCATAGCGCACGGTCGGCTCCCGGCTCCTGGCTGCGAACTCCGAACTGCCTCACAACTGCAGTTCCGTCCGCGAGATCATCTCATCCTGCATGAGAGGCGACAGGCGCACGAAGTAGTCCGAGTACCCCGCGACGCGCACCAGCAGGTCCGCGTAGTCCTCCGGGTGCTCTCGAGCGTCGCGAAGC
>VGFB01000484.1 GCA_016869015.1 Armatimonadota bacterium | reverse complement strand
TGGGACCGCCGCGGTGAGGTGATCTTCCGGCAGCCCATCTACTGGACGAAGGGCTTCCCGGAGCTGAACGTCTTCGACACGGACTTCGCGCGCATCGGCACCCATGAGTGCGGCGACCTGTACACGCCGATGATCGACCGGACGCTGACGCTGAAGGGCGCCGAGATCATCCTCGACCCCAGCCAGATGTGGGGCGCCGACGGACGCAGCAACGAGGCGCTGCTCCGGGCCCGGGCGCTGGACAACGGGGTGTGGGTGGCCTGCGCGCACTGGAACACCTCCGATCCCGGCCTGCGCTCGCTCATCATCGACCCCTACGGGCAAGTGATGGCGTCGAGCGTCTTCCAGCAGGAGGGGGTCATTCATGTCGACATCGATTTCGACGACCGGCGCGTCTACTACGCCGGCCGCAAGGCCCAGCAACCGACGCGCGGTGAGACCGACATCGCCAGCTACTACACGGAGGACATCCCGGAGCAGCGGGCCGGCTGGCGTGAGATGATGCTCTCGCGACGCCGCCCCGAGCTGTACGGCATCATCCCCGCCGAGAACGAGATCACGCGCAAGTACCGGCCGGAGAAGGGGCCGTGGTGAATCGGAGGGAACTGCCTGCCGTCACTCGGAAACCCGGACCTCCCACCGAAGGAGTTGAGACACCATCATGGCAGTGAAGGTTGGCTTTGTGGGCTGCGGCGGGATGAACCGCGCGCACATGAACCGGATCAAGGCGATGGCGGGCTGCAAGATCGTGGGGCTGTGCGATGTGGACAAGAGCCGGGCGGCTTCCGCCGCGGAGGAGTTCGGCGGACTCGCGTTCACGGACCATCGTAAGCTGCTGGACACCGTCGAGATGGACGCGCTGTTCGTGGCGCTGCCACCGTTCGCGCACACCGACCAGGAGATCCTGGCGGCGCGCAAGGGCATTCACCTGTTCGTTGAGAAGCCGGTAGCCGTGGACCTCGCGACGGCGCGGAAGATCGAGCGGGAGATCCTGAAGGCGGGCGTCATCGCGACGGCGGGCTTCCAGGACCGCTACCAGGACATCATCGCGAAGCTGCGGAAGCTCCTGGCGAAGACGCCCCCCGGCCTCATCATGGGCTACTGGATCGGCGGGATGCCCGGCGTGCCGTGGTGGCGGCGGAAGGAGCAGTCGGGCGGTCAGGCGATGGAGCAGACCATCCACACCTTCGACATGGCCCGCTACCTGTTCGGGGACGTGAAGACCGTTCACGCCACGTTCAGCAAGGGCCTGATGGCAGACGTACCCAAGTACAACGTCGAGGACGCGAGCTGCGTGAACCTGCAGTTCAAGAGCGGCCTGTGCGGGACGATCTTCAGCGGCTGCTTCCTGAAGGGCTACGGGAAGGTCGGCCTGGACATCTGGTGCCCGACCGTGAAGTACGAGTACGCGGGCCGCTCGCAGCTCACCGTCAGCGAGGCCGGTCAGGCGCCCGAGACGGTCGGCGTCGGCAACGACTTCGGGGGCGAGATTGTCCGGACGTTCATCAACGCGGTGAAGAGCGGCAACGGTTCGAAGCTGAAGAGCAGCTACTCGGACGCGGTGAAGTCCCTCGCCGTTGTCGATGCCGCGAACGAGTCGATGCGGACCGGCCAGGCAGTGAAGGTGAAGTAGCAGGGCTCTGGGCGAGAGAAGCGCCAACCGGGGGCGGCGGAGCACTGGCTCCGCCGCCCTTCCGCGAAAGGAACCGCCATGTCGAAGATCAGGACGCTGCTGCTGACGGGCGCCAACAACCATGACTGGGCGACGTCGGCGCCGTTCTGCGCGGCGCTGCTGGAGCAGAGCGGCAGGTTCGAGGTGATGCTGACCGAGGACCCTTCGAGCGCTCTGGAAGGTGCGCTGGGGGATTACGAACTGCTCTTCTCGGACTACAACGGGCCCGCCTGGACGGAAGCCGCGCAGGCGAACTTCGAGGCCGCGGTGCGCGGCGGGACGGGGCTCGTGATCCTCCACGCGGCCGACAACGCCTTCCCCGGCTGGGTGGAGTACGAGAAGATGGTCGCTCTTCTCTGGCGGGAGGGGACCGGGCATGGTTCGTTCCACGAGTTCCCCGTGAGCATCGTGGACGGCGAGCACCCGGTCACGCGCGGGATGGAGGACTTCCACCAGTGGGATGAGCTGTACCACCGTCTCGTGCACATGCACGAGGTCCCCTACCAGGTCCTGGCCACCGGTTACTCGGATCCGGCGACCGGCGGCACCGGCAACAACGAGCCGGTCATGGTTGCGACGCAATACGGCGAGGGGCGCATCTTCCACATGGTCTTGGGTCACGTGTGGCCCGGCAACCCGGACCTGCGGGCCTTCGAGAGCCCGAGCTTCCAGCAGGGCCTGCTGCGCGGGTGCGAGTGGGCCGCTCGCGGCGACGTCGCGGGGTGAGCGGAGCCATCACTGTTGGCGCTTCCCGCCGAAGCCCAGTTTGGCCGGGGCCGGCGCGCCGGCCCCGGCGCTGAGTTGCCTGACATCCCCGCGCATCTGCCCGAGGCCCTGGTAGTTGGTGTTCGCCGCGAGGCCGCCGTAAGAGATGCTCTGGGCGTTAAGTCGCGCATACCGCAGCCGGTCCGGGTCGGTGCCCTGCCGAATCAGGGCGATCAGCCCGTCCAGGATGTTGCACTGCACCTGGCTCCGCAGGTCGAGGGTCATCAGGCTCATCCCGGCAAGCTCCAGGATGCGCCCCTGCAGCAGGGCGATGGCGCCCTCACGGTCGTCGGCGTCCAACCGCTTGACGACCTCGTCCATCGTGTCCGTCGTCGCGAGCTCCTCGGCATCGAGCTGAACATCCCAGTTCACCGCGTCCGCCCCGGCCGCCCCGCCTGCCGCAATGCTGAGCGTCGTCTCGACCTGCGCCGGCTTCCCGTCGCGCAGGGCGTCCTGGTAGTCGACGCGGGCTCGCAGCACCTCGTGAGCGCCCTCGGCCAACGCGGGGACGCGCAGCTTCGCAATCAGGAACTTCCGGTCACTGCTGCGGAGCGTCGGCACGTCCACGCGCTGTTCGCCATCCTTCTCCTGCACCTCGAAGCCGATGATCTTCTCCAGCGTCACCCCGGCCGCCGGCCGCACGGTCAGCCGCGAACCCTCGGCGACTGTCGCGAACAGCGACGAGAACTCCCGCGCGATGATGTCGTTGATGCTCTCCGGCGTTTCCACGTAGTAGTAGCCGCCGTTGCCGGAGACGGCGATCTTCTCCATCAGGTTTGCGTCGTAGTCGGTGCCGATGCCGATGGTGCTCGTCGGCAGGTCGCGCACGTACTGGTCGCGCGCCCACCTTGCCAGCACGGCCGGGTCGGTCTCGCCGCGATTCGCGAGGCCGTCGGAGATCAGAATCGCCCGGTTGACGTAGTCCATTTTGGGCGCCTTGCGCGCCAGCTCGTACCCTCGCTGCAGGCCGCCGCCCAGGTTGGTGTAGCCGTCCGCCTCGATGCCCTTGATCAGCTCGATGATCCGCTCCCGCTCGGCCGCCGAGCGGTTGGGGATCGGCGCTTCGACCTCGTGGTGATAGATCACCAGGCTGATGCGGTCGTCCTTCTCCAGGCCCTCGACGACCCGAATGGCCGCCTGTCGGGCCTGCTCGATCTTGTCCCCCTCCATCGAGCCGCTGCGATCCAGCACCAGCGCGACGTTGAGCGGGCTGCGGTCGGTGACCTCGAACCTCCCCGCGGCAAACTCGAACCGCACGAACAGCGTGGCCGGCTGGTCGGCGGGAACGCGCGACAGGTTCGGTCGCGCCTCGAAGCGCACCGTCCCATCCCCCGGGGCCTTCCACGCGTCGGCGAGTTCCTGCTGCAGGTCCTGGGCCTTCAGGAAAGACCGCATCGCCCGGCACGTCATCTCCACAACCGGCTCCACCGCGTTCGGGTCGGTGAAGTACACGTTGATCGGCGGGTAGAAGGCGAACTGGTCCAGCTCCGCCAGCACCAGCCGCACGCGCGTTGCATCCCCGACCAGCGACACATCGCCACACACCATCGCGTCCGCCTGTGCCTCCTCCGCGAACTTCGCCACCTCATCGCGCGAGTCGAACTTCGGCAGGCCGAGCTCCTCGAGCTCGAAGGTCCGATCGCGCCGCGACGTCTGTTTGGCGAGGTCCTGCTTGAGGAGATACTCGGCGAGAGCATCGGGGATCCGCGTCGCCAGCGCCACGTGGTCGGCCCGCGCCCGGTCGCACGCGAGGTTCACCAGCACCACCTGCGAGATCTCCGGCTGCGTCTGGATCCCGGCCATGAACATGGGGGCGTCGGCCCAGGCCTCGGCGGCGTCCTTGGCCGCGAACTGCGCCGACGCGACCCCGGCGGTCAGCGCCAGCATCATGGTCACGCACAGAGCACGCTTCATGCTCGTCCCTCTCCTTCGCGACAGCGAACCGGTCCGTCCTCCTACCGGACGCCGGAGGCCCCTGTTGGGTTTACCGACCGCGCGGAGGGAAGGGCCCGGCGACGCGCGCAGGCT
>VGFB01000483.1 GCA_016869015.1 Armatimonadota bacterium | reverse complement strand
TGGGAACACCGGGCCCAGGATGGCTCCGCACTTGTCTGGCTCGATGCTCTGCATCTCGCGCAGCATGGTGCCGCTGCATGAGCCGATGCCGAACACTTGCCTCGTCGCGGGGGCCTCCGGTCGGATTACCTCGGGTAGCCATTCTGCGCACGCCTTGACCGTGCGCCCTCCTGCGAGCACGAGCCCCCACCCATGTCCGTCAGGCGGCTCCTGGCCGGCGGGGGGCCGGACGGCTTGGGTCCAGACGGGGGTGCTGGCCAGGACCGGGCCAACGAGACGGGTGGCGGCCGCCGCACCGGTCCGCCGGCACAGTGCATCTCCCCCAGCGCTCTCCGGTGGGCCGGCTTCTGGACGCGGCACAACCACCAGATCGAGCAGGGCGACGCTGTCGCCAAGGGCCCGCCGGAGCCCCTCCTCCAGGACAACCTTCTCCTCGAGCGACACGCTGCCTTGCGCTGCGTCCGTGCCCACCGCGATCCGCACGAAGCCGCGGTCGTCCGCGTGCTGGATCAGATCGGCCACGCGTGACTTGGACGTCCCCTCCACCTCGGCGAGTCGCCGGAAGCTCCAACGCTTCCCCCCAGTGTCCCGTGTCGTGTAGAACCGTCTCGCGAGATGTATGGCCTCAGCGTCCCTGTCCTGGCGCGCGGGCATTGTCTCCCTCTCTTGGGTCTGTAGGAGTCCGTGTCCTGATACTAACCCAGGACGAGTTCGCAGTCAAGGAGCGCATAGTACCAGGCAGAACTGGAGGGACAATCGATCGGAAATGTCCGCTCTACCGAAGCTGCTGTTGGTTCATGATACCAGGATTTAATCGTCACTATGGAACTGAATAGACTCTAGCTGTGTTAGTATTAAGGAACTCCCCCTTGACACCAGTTCCTACGGCCTGTATAACGGACGAGATATCGCACTTGTCCAGGACACCTAGACCTGATCAGCCGGGACGAATGCCATCGTCTGCGTGGTGCAGACCATCGGGATCATGTGCGGAACGACAGGAGGTAGAGCCATGGTAGATCCTCGGGATTGCGGCAACTGGCGTGGCATCGGATGCGGATGGCGGGTCAACGGCGGTTGCGACGCCGTTCATGACGACGATCGTATCGTGCCATTCTGCCGACTATTCGAGTGCCCGAAGGGGCGCGTGCCAACACGCGTCTCGGCGGGCCTCACTTCGGTTTGGCGGGGCGACACGGCGGTGACGGCTGCGCCTGCGCACTGAGGGCGTGGCCGGTCTCGTCGGTTCGCCGTCCGCGGTTCGGGTGCAAGACACCAGGGGAGGGTCACCCATGGGCCGTACGACTGGCGCAGGAGCCGTGTCGCCCGCCGTCCGGTTTGAGATCTCCAGGGCCGAGGGAAGCCTCCAGCTCGACCCAGTCCTGTCCGAAGCGCTCTGCCAAGCCCACGATGCTCGTCTGAAAGGCGTGCACTGCGCGTTCCGCGCAGAACGCGCCGCCGGGGAGGGTGAGCTGCGCGCCCGCAACCGCTGGTGGACGCAAGCACACACGCTCAGCGATGGCTACCAGCCCGTCGTCTGCTTGGCCGATAGCATCCGCCGGCGCGCCGACGCTGTCGTCCTCATCGGGATCGGCGGGTCGGACCTGGCGGCTCGAGTGATCACGGACCTGCTGAACGACCCCCAGCACAACGCGCGCCACGTTGCGGGCGTGCCGCCGCCGCAGCTCCACTTCGCCGGCAACACGTTCGACCCTCGGCGGCTCGCATCCCTCATGGACTGGCTGGACTCGGCCGGCCTTCTCCCGCGGACCGTGCTGGTTGTCGTCAGCAAGTCAGGCACGACCCTGGAGACGAACGTCGCGCTGCGGTGTCTGGCCGCCCGACTGGGGGCGGGCTGGCGCGAGCAGTGCGTGGTCGTGACCGGACCAGGGGGGTCGGGGGCGAGCAGCGCGCTGGGTGGGCTCGGAGGCCTGCTGGGCGAGCTGCCTCTTCAGCCGGGTGTTGGGGGGCGGTTCAGCGGCCATACCGAGCCCGGTCTGCTGCCGGCCCTGGTGACGGCTCCGGGAGACGCTGATGCCGTCCAGGCCCGTCTCGACGCGGCGCTGGCGGGCATCCGGGAAGCCGACCGCCGCTTCCTGCTCGAGCCCCCCGACCCCGACAACACCGCCTTCGCGCTTGCCTCCTGGCTTCATCTGACTGAGGTGTACGGCAACCGCTCGACGCTTGTCTTCTACAACTTCCTGGACAGCGAGCCGCTCGGAGCGTGGTTCCTGCAGTTGTTCTCGGAGAGCCTCCAGGAGGATGGCCGCGGGCTCGACGTCATCCCAGCCGTCGGGCCCACCTCGAATCACAGCCTGGCCAACGGAATCGTGCGAGGCCCGCGCAACAAGGCGGTGCTGTTCCTCCGCTGGCTGGACCTGGACACCGAACTCCAGGTGCCCGACGTTCCGGGCCTTGAGCGCACCGGGCCCTCCCTGGCTGTTCGGGAGATGACGCGCATCCACGACGCCTGCTACCACGCGACCGCAGAGGACTTCGCCGCCAACGGCGTGCCGAACCTCACGCTGGAGATCGGCCGGCGCGACACCGCTCACGTCTTCGGCCTTCTGCGGGTGTTGATGGACAGCGTGGCCGTCGTGGGCAAGCTTCAGAACCTGGACCGAGCGCAGGACGGCTCAATCGATCCAGCGAAGGACCGCACGTACCTTCAGGACGGCGTGGAGGGCTACAAACGGCGCATGCTGGCGATGGTCGCGACGGGCTAACGGTCTGTCGGCCGTGATTCGCGCAGTTGCCGTTAGTCGTCGTGGGTCGGCTCACCAGAACCGACGCCGTCCGGCATCGACCTGAAGGCTCTGTCGGCTCTGGTGAGCCGACCCACGACGACCCAAGGCTTCACGGCTGACAGGGCACCAGGGCGGCGATGAGCCGACAGGAGGGCTCCCCCAATGGCCGAGCAGCAGGACCGAGAGCTACACGAGGCCTTCCGGGCCGACCCGAGGTTCGTCAACGACCAGCGGTGGCAGCTGCTCTTCACTGACAAGGGCCGCCTCATCACCACGGTGCCGCCCCTCCTGCCCGAGCCGGCGCCCCCCGACGTGCCGCACCCACTCGCAGACCGGTACCGTGCCGAGATGGCGTCGGTCTTCGGCGGCGATGTCGGTGAGTCCGAGGAGCTCGGTGGCCGTTGGGACGAGGTGTTCCTCCCCGAGGACGCCTCGGTGTGGGTTCTCCCCTTCCCTGAGATCTACGAGGTGTTCGAGCGACTGGGCCAGGCGGCACGCTTCCCCCGGTTCCTGTTGGCCGGAGCTCGCGCTCGGTACCGCCTGGACCCCGCGCGCGTGAGGATCGGCATTGTGGTGGCGGGCGGGGCGGCGCCCGGCCTGAACCAAGCCGTCGACTCCATCGTCAAGCGTCACGGCCTGCTGGCAACGGCGCGACTGGGCTGGAGCGAAGAGCCCTGGGGGCCGGGGAAGGTGGAAGCGATTGGCTTCGAGGGCGGATATGACGGCATCCTCGGCGGCCGCTGGTGCACTGTGACCCACAGTGATACGGATCGGCGGGCCCTCGACGCCGGATGCTGGCTGAAGTGCTTGCGCGGCTCGACGAAGTGCGGGGTGGTCGATCAGCTGGCCGCCCACCTTGTGCCCCTGGAGCTCGACATCCTGTACGCGGTCGGAGGCGAGGGGACCCACAAGACGGCACTCAAGCTCTCCCAGCGGTTTCGCGAGCTAGACGGCGTGAAGCAACCGGTGGTCGTGGCCGGGCCCAAGACCATGGACCGGGACTTGGCGTTCGCCGACGTGACCTTTGGGTTCCGGACGACCGTCGACGCGGCGGAGGAACTGATCCTCCGCATGCACGCCGAGGCCGAGACGCTCAACCGCCTGGCGATCGTTGAGCTGTTCGGCGCTGACTCCGGCTTCGTCGCCCTGCACGCCTCCTATGCCAGTGGCGAGGTGGACTACGTCCTCATACCGGAGATGATCGACAAGCGGGGCCTGGCCTGCGAGGTGGCGAAGTGCGTCGACCGGCTGGCGGCGCGCATTCAGAGGAAACAGCACGCGGTCCTGGTGGTCGCCGAAGGCGCCAGCGCTCGATGGAGGGCGGCCACCTTCAAGCACGGGCAGGCAGACCTGAAGGCCGAGGCCTTTGCCGGTCTCGTGGCGCAGATCACCGACGCACTGAGGCAGCGCTTGGAGGCGGACCCGTCCGGCCCGCCTCCGGGGTTCGGCATCTTCGTCAACCAGCCCCGGCATCTCATCCGTAGCACGCCGCCCAACACCTTCGACATCGACCTGTGCAAGTACACCGGCAAGCTGATGGTCGACACGGCGCTGGCCGGCTACACCGAGTGCTCCGTCAACCTGTGGAACGGCCACTACTGCATCGTCCCGCTCGAGGCCACCACGGCGAAGCTCGCCAAGGTCGATCCGGCCAGCTACTACTTCCTGTCGATGTTCGAGCGGTACTTCCTCCCATCGTGAGGGGGTACGGGTCGCCGTC